>NZ_JAVFHM010000219.1:0-1023 GCF_041954005.1 Priestia sp. BR_2
AAAATATGAAAGAGATGGATGCCTATGAATTTGCGATTGAACGAGGACAAATAGAAATTGCTGAATATTTAAAGCAGAAGGTGGACAGTAAATGGAATTAAAGCTTAATGATATTTATCAAAAGGTGGCCGATAATTTAAAGGAAATAATACAAGAAGACTGGCGAGAAATCTATTTGTATGCAGAAGTAGGAGAAGATTCTCAAACAACGTATTTCTTTTATTATCCAAAAGGAAGCGATGAACCTATATATAGTCATGATATAGCTGAACTATTTGAGGTTTCAGAACAGAGCTACTTAGTGTTATTAGATAAACAGTTAGAGTGCTTTCGTGAGTTGTTAGATGTATTTATAAAAAACAAGCAGGAGATATGGACAAGTTTAACTTTGCATTTAGGTCATGATGGGAAATTTGAGATAGACTACGGGTATGAAGATATTCTTACTGTGGACCCGTATGAACAACAGGTGATTTGGGAGTATAAGTACTTAGGGATTATTTCAGAAAATGAATATGATAAAAAGATCATAAAAAAATTTCTTTCCTAATCATAGAAGAGCAAAAGATATATAGACGGAGGAGTTAAGCTCATCATAGTGAGAGAAGTGGAAATGGAGTTTAAGAATGACTAATGCTAATTTCAATAGTTTAACAGAACATGATAAAGTGATATTCTTTCTGGCACTTTCAGAAAAAGTAGTACCGGTACTTTCTCGTACGGAAGATCAAATTTCAGCCCGGAAAGTTATATGTAAATGCTGGGAATGGTTAAAAGACAAAGAAAATAGTGGAGATACTCTTTATGAATTATTAGATCACGAGGGAAATGGTATCACAGTAATTCAAGAGATGTCAGATAATAAAACAGATGTTATAGCCTGGGACTGTATTATTGATGCAGTTGCTTATACTAGTAGAAAGGCATTTGAAAGAAAAGGCGTCGAATATTATCCCGAACCCATTGCTTTAGTTGATGATACATTAGTAGAGCATTTTCTAAATGGTTTTGAAAGATGCATAG
>NZ_JAVFHM010000220.1:0-1088 GCF_041954005.1 Priestia sp. BR_2
GTATAAAACGGCGATCTGGATTATAAGTATTAGTTGCATTTACTTCATTAGTGGTTTATGATGTAAAAATACAAATAGTAATGATTACGATTTGAGAGAGGGTTTTAAGAAAGGATGGATGATTTGGCTAAAAAATCAAAAATAGCAAAAGAAAAGAAACGTCAAGCACTTGTCAAAAAATACGCTGAGTTAAGAAAACAATTAAAGGAACAAGGAAATTATGATGAACTACAAAAACTCCCGAGAGATTCTTCGCCTACTCGCCTGCATAACCGCTGTGAGGTAACGGGAAGACCTCGCGGATATTTGCGTAAGTTTAAACTTTCTCGAATTGCTTTTAGAGAGTTAGCTCACAAAGGACAGCTTCCTGGAGTGAAAAAATCAAGCTGGTAAATTTCTAATTAAGTAAAGGCAGCCTTTTGGGTAAAAAAAGAATGAACACGCCCTGTGAATCGGAATCAGTACTTTTAGTAGGAGGAATTAATATGGCTACATGGAACTTAGATACAACGAAACATCACGTTCTCATTTGCAATGGAAGCAGCTGCAATCGGGTTGGAGCCGAAGAAGTTACACAAGCGATTCGAAGTGAGATAGCCAATCAAGAATTAGATTCATACATACACACTACTCGCACTCGATGTAATGGAAGATGCCACGATAAATGCGTCGTCATTTCCTATCCAGACGGTATTTGGTATAAAGATGTGAAACCTCAGGATGCACGAGAGCTTATTAACTCATTAAAGAAGGATCAGCCTTTTGTAGGAAAAATAAGCCATACTTTTTGCGAAGAAGGATTTCAGCGAACAGAAGGTACTGTGAAAGGTATCTCAAAAGAAAAAGAAACCGTCATCAAAGTATCTAAAAAACTTTAATTTACAACAGCGAGAACACAGCCCTTGTAAGAATAACCGACGAACAGAGAAACATCATTAAAAATGTCTGTTTGTTCTCTCTGATTCACCTGTTACTTAATCTAGACACCAAAAGCCGCTTCTGGTGAACAGGGCGGCTTTTGTCATCTTTAAATATTTAAGAAATTATATTTTCTCTGTTTCAAATATGGAATTTGAACTGTATATTTC
>NZ_JAVFHM010000221.1:0-585 GCF_041954005.1 Priestia sp. BR_2
CTCTATTTGTTGTAACATTAAATCCATTGAATATTTTGTTAATCCCCCGCTTCTGTAAGGAGGAATTCCCAGGCTATAATGTAGAATTCTCATACTTTTCCAGCACCTTTTTACTCAATATAAATAATTTAAATTTTATAAATATTTAACCCTTCATCAATTTGCTTTCTAAATCTTTCCCTACGTTTATCCATTGAAAATCCTCTTGAACTTCTGACCATGTTAAAGGAAGATTATTATTGATAAAACTATCTGTAAGTTTTATCAACTCTTTATAAATCAACTCTTCTTCATTCAGAAAAACTGGACCTTTATTCGCCTTTTTCATTAATGGTCCCAACTCATCTTCAAAATCACCTAAGAGAGTGAAGATTACTGCATTACTTCCAAAATACTCATACGCTTTTCCAGGTACTTGAGTGCTATTTGCATTACCATACAAAAGTAACGCATCTGCGTTAATTATAAAATTCAATGCTTCCTCATAAGATACCGGAGGAACAATATTAACGTTACTAAACTTCTGTAGCTGCGTTTTATCTGTATCGTTATCAAATTGTCCAATGAAAATAATATTTAACTTTT
>NZ_JAVFHM010000222.1:0-501 GCF_041954005.1 Priestia sp. BR_2
AAAAGCATCCGGTCCAAGGTGTTTGCTCTCGATGGAGCCTTCGGCAATCTGGGAGCCGTTCAAGGATCCCTCGGCCACGTTCGCGCCGGTGATAGTCCCTGCAGCGATTTGGCTTCCTGTAACAGAACCGTCAGCCAGGGTAAAGTTATCAAAGGCATCCGGTCCAAGGTGTTTACTCTCGATGGAACCTTCGGCAATCTGGGAGCCGTTCAAGGATCCCTTAGCTACGTTCGCGCCGGTGATAGTCCCTTCAGCAATTTGGCTTCCTGTTACTGAACCATCGGCCAGGGTGAAGTTGTCAAAGGCATCGGGTGCGAGGTGTTTGCTCTCAATGGACCCCTCGGCCAGGGTGAAGTTATCAAAAGCATCCGGTCCAAGGTGTTTGCTCTCGATGGAGCCTTCGGCAATCTGGGAGCCGTTCAAGGATCCCTCGGCCACGTTCGCGCCGGTGATAGTCCCTGCAGCGATTTGGCTTCCTGTAACAGAACCGTCAGCCAGGGT
>NZ_JAVFHM010000223.1:0-664 GCF_041954005.1 Priestia sp. BR_2
TTACTATTGTATATACATCAAGATCGTATCAACCTCGTGCTGAAAAGTTTGATAACTCTTTTATTTTTGTTGGTCCTTCTATTGCTCCGCGAAAAGATGTAGAAACTCTTTCTTTAAAAAATATTCCTGGTAATAAGCTCATCTTTATTTCAATGGGAACGATATTTAATCAGCAACCTGAGTTATATACTACCTGTTTTGAAGCGTTCCAAGAAATACAGGCTACAGTTATATTATCAGTAGGAAAACAGACGGACATTAGCCAATTTAAAGATATTCCATCTAATTTCATTATACGTAATTATGTACCTCAGTTAGAAATACTAGAACAAGCAGATGTTTTTATTACTCATGGTGGAATGAATAGTACGAGTGAAGGACTTTATTTTGGTGTTCCTCTTGTGGTTATGCCTGTTGTGGGGGATCAGCTAATAGTAGCTAATCGGATTGAAGAATTAGGAGCTGGTCTACAACTTAATCGTCAAGAACTAGACGCTACTACATTACGAAACAAAACAGAACAAGTGCTATCGGACTCTTCATTTAAGGAAAAGAGCTTAGAAATCGGAAAATCCTTAAGGGATTCCGGAGGGTACCAAAAAGCAGTAGAAACTATTTTGCAATTTAAAAAGAATGAAAAAATAGAGGATCTAATCTAATTTTA
>NZ_JAVFHM010000224.1:0-3853 GCF_041954005.1 Priestia sp. BR_2
CTACGGCATATACCACTAACTCAATACCTTCGTACACTTCACCTGCTGGCGTAATTACATACGTAGAATCGTGATCAACAGCTACTGAGATATTTTCACTTGTGTTAAAGTGCTGAGCTGTTAAATGAATGAAGTCCTGTCCTTTTAACTTCGATTGAAACAGCTGATTCCAAGGATGATAAATGACACCGTTATTTGACTCTTGCCATCCTTTAAGAGAGTGTTCGTTAAGAGCATACTTAACAGGTGCATCAACCGTCACTTTAGGAATTGTTACTTCAACGTCATGAACCCACCAATAAGACACGTTGTTAATGATGATATCATCAAGCTTAAACTCACCTTTGCCAGATACTCTCACTGCTAGACGAATAGAGTTATATTCTTCTTGGAAATGAATCAGCTTTTTATTATTTAACTTTAATTCATCTGTTCCTACTTTTTTTCCGTCTTGGTAAAAGACAATAGCAAGACGTACATCAACAGCATTCTCTTTCTCGCCTTGGAAGCAAACCGATAGTGTATCGTCATGAACAGCCACTGGACTTACAGGCTGAGCAGAAAAAGCAGCATTTCCTTCTCTGTGCGTTACATACGCGAATTGCTTATCTTCAAAACTTACGTTGAATTTTTTGTTAAATGGATCATAGTATAATTGATCGGACTTAGGCATGTACCACTGATTTTGTTCTAAAACAATATAATTTCCTTCTGTCAAAAGCTCGCTTTGATTCCAGAATCCTCGGTCATTAATTAACATACTCTCAATTTTAAATGTTCCCTGCCCTTTCACGCGCAGCGCTAAGCGGATAGAATCAGTAGATTGAGAGAACGGTATAATACCTTCACTGTTCATTTCAAATCTATGTATACCTACTTTTTGACGATTTTTATATTCAATAATGAATAACTCGACGGAGACACTTTCACTTTTTGTCCCTTTGAAGACAAGCGTTTGCTGACTAGAAAAGTCAAATGCAATATTCTCTTCTACAGGAGCTTGTTGAAAGTCGATGTTCTGCTCGCGATAAGTTAGATACGTATAGTTGTTAGAATTCAAATCAACAGTAAAACTTCGGTCGTCTTCATTAAATGAAACAGCAACTTGATTCTTTTTAAACCAGCCGCTATTTGCTTCGACTTCTGAAAACTCTAGACTCGGAATGCGATGTGCCTTTGCCCAATCTCTTTTTTGCGTAATCGACTTCATACGCTTTTGAATATCACTGATCATTATCTATGCCCCTTTGTTGCTTTATTTGTACCCATTCGCTTTCGAAGCGTCCAATACTTTAGCGTTAACTTTCCTAGAAAAGAACGGCTGATAGCCGCATATCTTTTTTCTAGCATCGTATAACGCTTTTGCAAATCCTGGTACTCTTTTAATTCTTTTTCTCTTATGTTTAATTGTTCGATTAGTTCCGATTTAACCACTTGAAGTTCTTTTTCCAGGACTTCTACAGATACATGGCTATGGAGTTTGACACCCATACGCGTAAGTTCCTCCTTTTACGTTATATTGCTTGATAGACTTTCAAAAATTGTACTTGTTCACTTTCCCAGTTGTACTTGAACTTCGCTGTTTTACAGTTGTTACTCATCGTCGTACGCAGCACAGGATCTCGTAATAACTGATTGACAGCACTCGCAATCTCTTTGTAATCATGCGAATCTACACATAATCCAATATGCTCGCCTTCTACTACTTTTTTAATCTCTGGAAAATCGCATGCTACTACCGGTACATCGCTCATAATGTATTCAAATAACTTATTTGAAGAAGCCGAATAGTGATTGAAGCACACATTATTTAATACTTGAAAACCTAAGTACGCATTTTTTGTATACTTCGGTAAGTCCTGCAACGGCACTTTTGGAATAAACTTCACTTTATCTTCTAACTTCATTTCAGCTACCATACGCTCTAGCTCTGGCTTGATGCGTCCGTCTCCAATAAAGACTAACGTTCCTTCTTTAAATAACGGTGCTGCTTGAACAAGCTTTTCAAGACCTCGTCCCGTTTGGATGCCGCCTTGATACAACAGAATTTTTTCATTTTCAGGAAGCCCTAAACGCTCGTGCAAATTAACTTGTTGCTGCTGCTTATTTTTTGGTCGAAACGGATAGTTATAGACAACGTTTGGATAGAAGCCATATAAATCTTCATTGTATTTTGCACGCGTATGATTTTCTACAATCATAGAGTCAATTTTATTAATAAAGAACGACTCCATTTTTGCGTATACGCCGCTGTCATAGCCCGTTCTGCTCGTTTGCACCTCATGAGAATCATACACAAGATATTTCCGCTTAAAGCGAAGCTTTGAACAGATAAATCCTTGAGGCAACGTATTTAAATCATTCGAGTGATAAATCTCGTATTTCTTCTTCCTGCCTTTTAAAATCATCCTTAAGATAATGCTTCCTCTTACCCAGACCACTTGCAGCTTCGTTTTTAATAACAGCGCAGCTACGATTGTAACAGGAAGAACTACATAAGGAGCTACGCACGCTGCTCCTAACCACAACAAAAAAGCGATCAGAGCGAGCACTTTATATTTTAGAAGTGCACGATACGCTTTTTTCATAAAAAGCAGCGAAGAAGGATAACGCTTTACGCGATGAACGTGAAAATGTTCATTTACTTCTTCATACTGTTTTAAATCCGGATTGTTCGGATCATGAATACAAATTAAATCAACGGCGTAACCATTCTCTGATAAAGCCGTACATTCACGCAGGACGCGCGCATCATTGGTAAAATGATTCCATACAAACATACAGACATTTTTTCTCATAATACTTCAACCTTATCCACTGATTCTGTCTGCTCCACATGCAGCGGTTCAGAACTTTTATTCTCAATTAAACGTATTAATACTTCGATATTTTTCTCCCAGAAGAAATGCTTTTTTACATAATTTAAGCTGTTGCGAGACATTTCACTTCTTTTAGAAGGGTGCTGATACAAATACAGGATATGTCTAAGCATCTCATCTGCTGTATTTGTCTCTGATACAATTCCAGCTTCATGTGAAACAATCACGTCTTTGGCATAGCCAGAAACCGATGCGACAATCGGGATTCCACACGTCATATAATCAATGATCTTGCCAGGAAGAACCGTTTCAAATACTTGCTTACCGTTCAACGTCACAATTCCAATATGATGTTCAGAAATAATATGTAAGCACTCTTGACGGGTAGTTGGCTTAATAAATCGAACATTTGTTAACTTATGCTCTTTTGTAAAACGTACAAATTCTTTCTTTTTAAACCCATAACCCATAACTGTCAATTCAATATTATACTCATGTAATTCTTTTGCAAGGTCCATTAGAACCGTTACATCTTGTGCTAAACCAATATTGCCTGCATACATAACTTTAAATACGTCGCTTCCAGGTTCAATCATTGAAATTTCATTACGATTTGCAGCATTAGGCATAAAATGAATTTTATTTAACGGAATAGTATATTTCTCTGTCATAAACCGAATAAAGCCTTCGCTGTTTACGATAATATGATCAGCTTTCACATAGAGAATTTTCTCTAAGCGACTGAAAACAGAAATGACCACCGGATAATTGAACACCCCTACGCCTTTTAACGATTCAGGCCATAAATCTCGAATGTCCAAAATAAGCGGCCTTCGATAGCGGTATTTGGCAAGCAGCCCGACGACAGCAATAAAAATAGGCGGAGACGTAACGAAAACCACATCGTACTGTTTTCGGTCAGTTAAAATGAATAGCATCATTTTAAAAGCAATCTCTAAATAATACATTAAACGATTGATAATACTTCTAGAATACTTGCGATTTTTCACACCAATGCGCGTTACATCATTTTC
>NZ_JAVFHM010000225.1:0-667 GCF_041954005.1 Priestia sp. BR_2
TAAAAGAAGCTGTCGAACAGCATGGTGATGGAAGCCAAATTGCTAAATTTTAAGCTTCCTATTTTAGGAGAAATGTATTCAAGGTAAATAATGGATGGATAGAAATATACCTTTCTAACATAATAAGTGTTAGAAACCAATGACGTGGTAAAAAGTAAAATTACATGTTTCATTTCCTTGTGAAAGAAATTGGACAATTGCCACGTGTATAAAAAAGAGCCGTATCTAAAAGATACGGCTCTTTTTTCTATTTATTGACGACGAAGCTTTTCAATTTCTTCTGGAGTAAAGCTTGTCAATTCCATAATGAAAGCATCATCCTGTCCTTTTTCAATCATGTCTAAGGCTACTTTTTTTAGCGTTTCTTCTTTTCCTTTTTATTTCACCAGATAAAAATACATCAAAACAAAGATCAAAGAAATAGGATAGGGCGGGGGGACAAAGTTTTTTTCAAGCGACGACTGTTACATGATCTATAGGAGTTGCATTGAATAAATAGGGCTAGCTAGCAGCATCTACGACCAAAATGTTTTATTCACAGCACCACCATAATACTCTAGGATTAATCATAACTCCTCGACAACCTAGCCTCTATAAACACTAGCACATGTATCAGGTTTTGGTTCATAATAACAATGATTTTTAAATTGACCAGATGCAGGTTGAC
>NZ_JAVFHM010000226.1:0-769 GCF_041954005.1 Priestia sp. BR_2
GTATATAAAGAATTATTATTCTGTTACCTAATTGCTATCTATTTCGGTAGCCTAGTTTTTACATTTATATAACTTGTAGAAAAAGCCCATATTTGTCGCAATCAATTCTAATTTCTCTCTTTGAACCATCTCTCAGAGTGAATACCCTAAACCAATCTCTCATTGAATAATATCTCCTTAAAAATGAAAAGAGCAACCATCATATACTGGCTGCTCTCTCCTAGCAAAAATGTACTCACACAAATGTGTATGTGAACGTATTAGTGTTATACTATATCAGTAATAAAAAAAGGAATAATTTCTATTTACCTTGATACATTATTAATCGCTCTTTTGCTAAATTAATTAATTCCTTTAACTCTCTAACGGACTGTTTGTTATTACAATCACTTAATAAATCTATTGTGTCTTGCAAAAATTGTTCTCTTCTTTTTACTCTTTTATATTCAGCTCTATATTCTTCTGCCATCCTTGCTATTCGAGTAGAACCCTCACGAGGAGTCGCAACTCTTTCAAAAGTTGAGGTGCGAGGCTTTGTTCCTTTTTCATCAAACGTAGCGTTGTCTGGATTCCTATTCCTCAATCCTGATTGACCCAAAATACTCCTTGCCGCCCGTTCTCTTCCCGTGGCCATTATCATTTCCCCTCTCTGCAATTGAGATTTGAAATAAACCGTCCTGTATAGATTCAATAATAGTATAATAAATCCTTCTTTAAATATTTAGTTGCAGTTAAATAAAATCTTTATTATTTTTTGAGTGGATAGGCT
>NZ_JAVFHM010000227.1:0-200711 GCF_041954005.1 Priestia sp. BR_2
CATTGGAGCTTTCTTCCCCCGCGCTTGCGAGTTTCTCGAACACTTTGATCTCCCATTCGGGCACCAGCTCCTTCAGTAAGGCTCCCAATGTCGCGCTCATGACGCCGGCACCAATCAAGATTACGTCTGTTTTTTTGTCCATGTTGCTCATTATACCCTTCCTTATCCCATATATTTGAAAAAAGAGTAGGCGTCCCTGCTAATAATGTCGATAAAAAGCAAGGCGTCTTCTGAAAACACACCTTTTCTGTGTCAATAATCACCATATTATAGTCTATTATAAATATTGATAGATTAAAATATCTACTATTATCTAATCATTATAAACGATTTCAAGTTGTTAACAAAGTGAGAAGATCCTCCACAATATCCGACAACTGATAATCCGGCTAACGTCATAACAAAAAAGCCGCGAGGATCGCGACTTTAAGCGGGTTTCGACATGGTTTTCCCGTGTTGCGGCTATTTCACGTTGCCGAGCAGCAGATTCGTCTGAATCTCCAATTGCTTTTCAAGCGAGATCAGGTCGCCTGCGGAGAACTGGTTGATATCCAGCGTAAAGATGCGGTTGTTTTTGTAAGCCGGAAGGGATTTCCACAGCGCGCTCTCCAATATCTCGTTGGCTCGTTCCCCGCCCCCGTCCGCATCGTAGACGGTCACGAACATGTAATCCGCGGCCATGTCCGGCAGCGATTCCAGCGAAATGTCCAAACCGGCGCCTCCGTTTACGACCTGCCCTTTCACGGCTTCAGGCGGCTGATAGCCGAGACCGGAATAGAGATTACGGGTTCCGCGGCCAAAGCTTTCTCCCACAACCCAGAAGTTTTTCGCCCAAATCTCGTAAACGCCAACGGTTTCTCCTTCCTTGACTACGCCGTTCAGTTTGATCCTGGCCTCAGCGAGCTTCTCCTCGTAATGCCGGACCGCCTCCTCGGCTTCCTCCGATTTCCCGATAAAGTCGCCGATTTCCCGCAGCTCAGCATACAAATCTTTGGCTCCCCAAGGAATGACAATCGTCGGCGCGATCTTGGCGAATTGTTCATAATTCTTATCCGAAGGCCGAATAATTAGGTCGGGATCAAGGGACACGATTTTCTCAAGCGCCGCTTGATCATCGCCGATGTCCTCGATTCCGTCCGTCAGGTCCTGCAAAAAATATTGATTCAAGCTGGCCGTACCTGCCCCGACCGGCTTAACGCCCAAGGTCAACAAATGGCCCAGGTATTGCGTCGCAACGATTCGCTTCGGTTCCTTCGGAATCTCGATCTCTCCCATAACCGTTTCGAATTTTCGTGTTGCTTCTGTTTGTTGACCCGCTTGGTTCACCACCTTCTCGCTTTGCTGTCCAGAATCCCCGCATGCTCCCAATACGATGACCAAACTTCCGATCAGAGCCAGTTTCCATCCTTTAAGCGACTGCATCCATTAAACCCTCCACCTATTGATAATGATTATCATTATTATATTAATAGGGAGAAGGCTCGTCTATTGCGCTCCGTTTGCGGTTCTATGGACATTTGTAAGAAGTTCGGTTTGGATGCTTAATTGCTGCTCTAACGCTAACGGGTCATTATGCTTAAACAGCTCCAGATCGAGTAAGAACACTTTGCCGTTGCGAACGGCGGGCAGGCTCCTCCATTCCTTGGTGTTCATAACCCGTTTTGCATATGCTGCACCTCCTCCCGCTTCCCACACGGTTACGAATATATAATCCGCCGCATGCGCGGCAAGCATATCCGGCGTTAATACCAAGCCGATTCCTTCTCCCAGGACGTAATCAGTCAGCGGCTCCGGCGGCCGAAAGGAAAAGGTCCGGTATAAATTGCGAAGGCCTCTGCCATATGCGACATTGACCGCCCATAACCGGTCCTGCCAAAACTCCAGTACAACTGCCGTCGCGTTATGAGTACTGATTCTGTTGGCGACTATCGAGGCTGCAGCTTCCTCTTTCGCCCGAAACGCAGTAATCCAGTTCTCCGCCTCCCGCTCGCGATTCAGCGCTCTGCCCAACCGGAGCAGCTCGTCTAAGGAGTCTTCCTGCCCCCATGGAAGGTAGATCGTTGGAGCAAGCCGGGACAAAGGCTCGCTGTTGGGTCCGGACGTGACGATCAGATCAGGCTGCACGGAAACAATCGCATGGTGCGATTTGGCATCTCCGATATCCGCTACATGCTTAAGCATTCCCCTGTAGGGGCGGGCGCGCAGCAGATTCGATGACGTTCCCACGGGCGTAAGTCCGAGCGCCAGCAGGTGGCCCAGGTATTGCAGCGCCACAATTCGCTTCGGCCGCTGCATATAATCGCGTGGAGAGTGGCCGAAATGCTGCTTGAATTTCCGGCTTAAATACATGCCGTCTTGGTATCCGACCTCCCGTGCAATGCGGTCGAGATTGCGATCGTCGCCGTCAAGCAATGCCTCTCTGGCTTTCTCGAGTCGCAGCCGGGTTAAATACTCCGTGAAACCGGAGCCCGTTGCTTTTTTGAACGATACGGAAAAGTGCTCCGGCGTAAATCCAGCCCTCTTTGCCATGTCGTTACGCGTTAAGGCTATGTGATAATGCTTCTCCATATATTCAACTGCAAGTCTCATACGCTCAAGCCAATCCTCTTCCCGATTCTTATCGTTCGTTGATCGCAGCAGCGCACTCAACAACTGTTTGAATACCGCGTCGATGCAAAGACGAGCTGCAAGTCCTCCGCATCCTGCTTGATCTTGCATTCGTTGGCTTAGTTCTTGAATCAGGACAAGAGCTTCGTGCGTTGCGGCGAAGGGAAGCTTGCCGGTGTCCATCAGTGAAGACAAATTCTTGATGTATACCCTGTTGCACGTGGTGCTATCCTTGAGCTCCCATACTTCATAACGCAATTCGTAAACCTCCAGCGGCACCGGCGAAGACGGCGTCCGTTGAATGTCGACGATCGAACCCGGCGGACAATAACAGACAGCCTTCGCCTTCGTTCGGTGCTTTCCTCCGTTCAAATATAAGTCGCCGGAGCCTTTATGGATCAGGTATAGGGTATGCGTCTCCATGAAACCCCCGACTGGCTCTTCGGCGTGACCTTGCTTTATGTACCGTACTCCCAACAGCGAATATTGCGTTTCTTCCATGCTGGCGCTCCTTCTGACGAACTCCTGTTTTAACCTATTATAATCTCATTGATAATCATTCTCAATAAAATAGTGTGTTCAGCTCTAGCTGAATTCTCTCTTATAACTGATGTGATCTGATGAAATCAGAAAAAATAAAAGCGCCATTTCCTAGTGGACTTGGCGCTTTTATGGATTTAGTGAGGGGCCATTTTGCCTGGCATTTGCGACTGGATCGGAGCCGTGGCGTAGCTGTTCTGCATATACTGCATATCTTGCTGAGGCAGCTGCGGCACTTGATAGTAGCCGTGCTTGTTTTGATACAGTGAAATTTCATACGCCATTTCGATGCAGTTGGGAAGGGAATCCGCTAGGACGCGGCGCACAACCGGATTCGTGGATTCCATCGCTGCATTCGTTTTCATGGTAGCGCCGGATTTCACGGCGTTCAGCATGCTGAGCGCGATGGTTTCATCATTGATCTCGGCAGTGGACTGCATCGGTTTTTTCGGTTGTCCCGGTTTCATGCCGTAGATAAAGTCGTTCCCTTGCTTCATTTTATAGCTTTGCGTCGACTTGGATGGATCTTGTCCTGTTTTGAAGCATTCTAAGGTGATATTATATTCATCCGCCATAAATTGCTTTTGGCGCTGCAAGATATCCCGAAGCTCCGGATCCTGCACATGTCCGCTCAGCATGGTATACGTGTTCATCGTATTAATGGCCCCTGCCAGTACCTCGTGTACATCGAACATTTCATGACCGCCATGGTTCAATTGCGGTGGAATCATGCCGGTTTCCATGTTCTGATGATTTTGCTGTTGTTCGAATTGCATTCATGTACCTCCTATGGGTTTTTCGATTTTTATGCAGCTATAAATCCACGGTGGTGGCGCTGCGAACGGATTGCATTTGCAGTCCAGGTTTATTGTTCATTACATGAATCAAAAGTATTCAGGCAGTCGACTTATTTCTGATCCATATCGTCAACAGCAGCATGAACGGCAGGGCAACCTGGAAAACCGGGGTTACATAGGTCACGACAATCTTCACGCCTAGCCATATGTCGCCGGACCCAAAGCATATTCTCAGATACGATTACAGTTCTCGGGTTGGGGACTACTTTTATTTAGCCATTATCCATGCTGCCTTCATCGGGAAGCAGTTTATTTAATAAACATTCCTTACCTCAAATAAAAAATCGACCGTTTCTCCCTATCTGGAAACGGTCGACTCCCAAGATGCTTTTCGGCGTTGCCGATATATGACTTATGCCGAAGGATCGGTCTTCCCTTCGTCTTCAATCGCTACGATTTCACACAAGGTTCGCAGTCCCGTCGTATAACCCAACCGCCCTTGCGAATGATCCCAATAGTAGTAATCCCCGTGCATCCATATCAAATCATACGCTTCGCCCAGAGCTGCATGGCGGACAACGAAAGGTCGAACGTTGTTATAAGTCGAGTTTTCGGTGACTTGATTTATTTCGGTGATCGTCCCGTCATGCGCAATGACGCATTGATGAATTTCGAAAACCTCACCGTATGTACCCTTTACAGGGATTGACATGTACACGATGGAAGGGTTGTTATGATCCAGCGTCATACCCCCGGAATAGCATAATTCTCTTTGATCATTTTGGTGGAACCATCGTCCGCCATCCGCCAACGGTGTAATCCGCCAATCGGAGCCGGACCACTTAGCGTAACAATAATGGTGGCGATCCTTATCCCTACTGATCCTAACAAACAAGATCACCGGGTATCCCTCTTTATCGACGGCTATATCCCAGTTCCAGTTGCGTATGCCCGGCTGGCGATCGACCAAGTAGGCCGGATCGGTTTCTTTGTTATCCAGCTTCAGCGGCCCGCGGTGCAGATCTGCGAGCTGATGTCCATCAGCGCCATGCAGCGTCAGGGTATTCACGTCCAAATACGAATAGTACAATGAATTCGGAATCATATTGTCCGGATGCGTATAGGTATACGTCATCATAATTTTGTCTTTGCCGTTCGTTTCGTACTTGGCATACGGCCTTTTTCCGGTTTCTTGTTCAGAACACCTGGAATCCACGATCTGTTTCGGTTCCATGTCGCAAGTGACGTCGCCATCCGGATCCGGCAGCGTGTACCTAGCGACGGTCGGGTGCCAATTCATGCCCCGCCACAACAGATAGAAATAACCGGGCTGATCCGTCATCACGAAGGGAGAAGGATAGGTGGTGTTCCCATATCCCGTGGTAGCGATGATTTTTTCAGGCCCTAAGGTTTCTAGATCGTCAAGACGGGCTGTGACGCGATAATAAAAATAGGGGGTTGTCGAGTGCTCGGCATAAAAAATCATCAACCGGCCGTCGGGCAGTGCCAAAAACGTCGGATTGTTATGGTCATCCTGCTGGAAACCCGCCCGCACCCGCACTTGCTTGCGTTCTTGGGTCACATGATCATATTGAACCGCCTGGATGCTGCCCTCAACATCGATGTACCCGATGTATGTCTTGTCGCTGCCCGTTGCGGCATTGACATGTCGCAGCGCCCTCGGATCGGCAAACCAGCACCAGGCACCATCACCGGTAAGGGTGGTAGGGATGCGTTCGATGCGTTCAGGTTCAGCATAAAGGTTTATATTGGAATTTGTCATTTGAGACCTCCTCGCTTCCTTGTCGGATCACTTGATTGCTTCATGATTATCCTCTATCGTTTCATGGCAGCGAATGCATCCAGCTGATTCTGCAGCTCCTCCATGAAGCTCGGGAATCCTGCTTCGCTCATCTGCTGCCTCGCAAATGCAAGATCAGCATCGATACCTTCGGACATGCCGACGGACAGCGGTACGATGTAATGCGATCTGACTGCCTCCATGGCTGCGAGCTCCGCCGTTATCGGTACCGTATCGAAGCGGAATCCCGCCAGCGGGCTCTCTCCGTTCTCTACGGCCCGTTTCGCGCCTTCCGAATGCTAATGCTCAACGATGGCCTGCCATTCTCCCGGTTATTTTTCCAATTGGCTCATGCTGCCTTCATACAATCCCGTCCAGCCCGGCTTATTGTTCTCCGACTTGATGCCCGCATAGCTGATGTAATCCCCCTCCAGATTGTAGTTCTCCCCTTCCACGCCATACAGCAGGAGATTGTGGTATGTACGATCCGTGTGGGCCTTCTCGATCAGCTTTAGCGCAATTTCCTTATGTTTGGAGTGCGCGCCGACCGAAATCATCGTAATGTTGTCCGTCGTCATATAAGGCATGTAGTTCGGCACATGGTCGAGATAATAATCAAACCATCCGTACTCGAACCCGGGAAACAACTCCTTGAGCAGTCCGATGCAGCCTGCTGCTGACTGCGTCGAAATGGTTGTTGAATTCCAGCGGCTTCTTATCCGTTTTCATCCATTCCAGCGTTTCGCCGGTGGCGTTTCCCTGGGCAGCCAGAATCTCGCGCCTTGATAGAAACGATCCATTCCGCTCGCTGGCTCGCGCCCATCGTGATGCCTTCAATTGTACGACGGGCTGCCCGTTTGGACCGCGAATGATGCCTGGGGTCCCTTCCTCGCGAGGATTCATCGTGGAATCATTTGCGATTATGGTGCAATAACGGATCCTGGGTCCGCAAGGTCACCATAATGAGCCCATTTCGGCAAAATAGCGAATCCTCTGTCTCATGGTCTCAATATAAGGCAACTCCAGCTCGAAGCGGAGCCTCTTCTATTCGCAATGCCCATAACGTGCCGATTCCAAGGCCCCTCCCCTGCATTCATAGGTTCCACAGAATCTTAAAGACAACGCTTTCAAATTATCGAGCGGCCTTCATACTTCCTGTCTTCTTGTCCGTATTTTATATCAATGCGTCTACCTTTAGCTACTATATTAACGGCTTCGAATCCATCATTTTCGCTTCATTTTTTCCTAGAACAGTTTGAAAAGGATAAAAAAGCTGCCTTTCAGCAGCTCCTCATTGACTCATTTAAGGTTGGCCTTAGTGAACACGATTACTTCCGACAGGCGGCCTCCGCCAGCTCGGTGAGCCACTGCGCCCTCTCCCCTTCGGCTTTGGCGGCTATCTTCTTCAGCTTGTCCGTACCGCCCCAGATCAAATATACGATATGCTCCACCTGGTAATACGGGAGGCCGCGAACTTGATCGAGCACTAGCCTGACGTTTCGATCGTGTTCCATGTCCGATTGCATCTTCAGTTTCATCGAATCGGTGCAGTGCAGCATGCACTTTATCAAGGTTGGAATGGTTTCCGTATGAACACCATGCCGCTCTTTAAAAGCTACCGTGAAATGGTTTTGAACGGATTGGTGTTCGTCATCGACTTTGCCCATGTATTCCTCCACCAACGGGAAATACGTTTGATCCTTCAATCCGAGGCCAAAGACGGCATAACTTCCCGGCATGCAGTTTTTTTCCCCTTCCGTATCCGCATACCATTCAAACGGCTCCATCGCTGCTTTGGCATACTCCTCCATGAAGGGATACAAATCCGGGTATTCCAAGGCGTTGGCGAAGAACCGATGCGTTCCCGACTTAGCCAGTCCTTTGATCGGCAGCCACTGCTTGACCGAAGATTTCAGTTTGATTTGGCAGCTTTTCGGGAATCCCAAGCTGAAGAGGCGTGTCAGAAACCGGAGCGCGCGAGCGTAACTCTCCCCCGTTTCCTGCTTAATGGCTATGGAGACCTCGGCAAACACATCGTTGGCCGTGCAGTCCACCATTTCGTCACGCAAACAGACGTCTTCCTTGGCGAAAGTCCCGCTTCCTTCCTTAGTCAATCGTTTGGCCCGTTCGCTCCCCAGCTCCTTAGCGCAATTCAACATAGCCAATCCTGTGCTTCTGCTATAAGAGGGCTCGTATTTCAGAATCAGGATGGCGGCGTAGATCAGCAGTTCGATTGGACCCTGCTCGGTATTTTCCAAATGAATGTCGATTTTTTTCTTGTATTCTCGCTGCCATTGCGTCCCGATATTATCGAAATAACGCGGCAGCCAACGCTGCTCCGCCCAATTCCGTAAAGCCGTAATCAGATTAGATCGATGCTCTGCGAGATGTTGGTTCCCTTTGTTCAATTGCTGAACCCGCTCAAAAACGGCAATGATCCATGCGGGATCCGCGTCAGGATACAGCCCCTCGTCCAGTATGTGCCTGGACAGGAAAAACGTCTCCAACGGTTTCGTCGGATAGGTTCCCGCTTCTAGCTTATTGGCAATATAGGTTGCGATTCGTTCCCGTAATTGCTTCTTCTTTGTCTCATCTGCATATGTAAGAATGGAAAGGTTCAGGTCGCCTTCACGCACTCGAAACTTGCCGTTAAACGTAAACTGATAATCGATTAACGAGCTCGGCATCTCGTCCAATTTATGCTGCATATAAGTGGATAGCTCAGGAACGATGTGCTCTCGCACATGTTCTTCGGTCAGCGGCTCACCAGGTGTCCCCCTGTCTATCGGCATCGATAAGTCCAGGTCATGATCCGTCATGCTCACCCTGCCCTTGTCATATTCGAGCAGCGCATAGTCGTGAATCCCGATCTGCAGCGAAGTACGCTTTACAATGTCCTCCGCGTTTTTATCGCTGATATGGGCCATCCATTTGTCAATCTCCAGTTTCATTTCGTTCAAAAGTGTTTCCAGTGTCTGATCCATGTTCCACTATGCTCCTTTATATCATTTCGTATTGTTCCTTATCTACCCTTACAA
Source organism: Priestia sp. BR_2 (assembly GCF_041954005.1). Taxonomy (NCBI): domain Bacteria; kingdom Bacillati; phylum Bacillota; class Bacilli; order Caryophanales; family Bacillaceae; genus Priestia; species Priestia sp. BR_2. Next base: position 8,784 of record NZ_JAVFHM010000227.1, read on the forward strand.
TCTCCATGATCATGACTTAAACCTCCATTAGCGGCCCCTTCATGGATTTGACCCCATACAAATCTTGGAATCTATTACTTCATCTATGATACTATAAAACCGACTCATTTAAAGATCATTTCTAAGAGCATACATTCGATTCTGGAAATAGGAGGTTGTTCATTGAGCGCAAAACAATGGAGCGCAAGATGGGATACGGAGCAAACCACCGAAGTGAATCAGGCTGTGGCTGCGGTTACAGGCAAACATAATATGCATAAAAAAGCACGGAGATTCCCTTCCTCTCCCTTTGGATTGACAGATGCAGGGCATGAGGATTTCCGAGGTGTCACTTTGAGCGAGATTATCCAGTACCTGGATGTTCAACATGTTGATTTATCTTTTGCCAAGTTTATGGACGGAACGGGTCTGAACTCATCCAGGTTTACGCATTGCCGCTTTGATGGAATGAAACTTGGCGGTTCGTTTGTGACGCGTCATTTCAACCATTGTTCGTTTCGAAAAACCAATTTAAAAAAAGCCCGGATTGGAGAAAGGTTTGAGGATTGCGATTTTACCGGAGCCAATTTAAGTCACGCCATCGCACGCGACGCGGCCTTCATTCGGTGTAACTTCTCGAATGTTAATTTTCGCGGCGCACATCTGATGTACTGCCTCTTTGAAGAATGCAGTTTCAATGAAGCAATCTTTCATAACGGCTCCTTATCCGGAAGCCGGTTTGTAAGTGAAACAGAAGCTCTACCGGTTTGGGATAATACAATTATGGAGCATGTCAAGATCAACGGAAAACCCTTTGCTTAATTTTCGACCCTGCGAGCCCAACACCCCATCCACTACCCAGACCCTCAAGATCCACGGGTAAAAAGCCACGATTTCGCGGCTCTTTTGCTCGCGTTAAAACATCGTCGCGCTGAATGCTGCGATGAATAAAGCTCTGGTCGAAGCCGTATTTACCCATCAGGTTAAGCTGCTGACCAGCCTATCGATCCACGCCAATTCGCCTTGAACCTGGGAGACCGAATACCGTAGAACCTCGTCCCGGAATAACTCGTCCCCTTCTTCATTCAGTCTTCTCTCGATATCTGACAGCAGCGCTTCCAAGTCCTTCTTTCGCCTATGTAAAATCCGATTCCGGTCCTCCTTCGAAATACGATCGAACAGGGACACTCTAACCATGAATTCGATTTGATGTTTTGCATCTTTTTCGGTGAATTCGTTAATGAGGTTTGCGATTTGTTCCCTCCCTGCTTCTGTAATTTCATATACATACTGATTCGGTCTGCCTTCCTGCTCATTTCGATGCTTACGAACAAATCCCTCATCCGTAAATTTTCGCAATGTCGGGTATAACATGTTGTGATTGACGTCCATCAAATAACCGAGATCCTTTTGGATTTCTTTTTTTATTTCGTACCCGTGTTTCGGGGATTTATCGATTTGGATCAGAATGAGAAGTTCAAGATACATGATCGTTCAGGCCTTTCGTCGACGGATTTGACAATACCGCTGCATATTTAACAGCACATCTCTAGCGTATATGTTCAATCAAAATCCGACAAGGAAGAATATAAACAGAACTTTGGACATGGGTCATTGGAAACTATGACCAATTAAAACAATATGTTAAATTAACATATGTTATATTACACTAGCATTGGAGGGAATGTAATGAATCATGAGATCATCTCCTTAGAGGAAATCACGCAATTCCGTTCACCGATCGAAGAATTCAATCCTTATGAATGGTACAAACACAAATTGCAGCATGAGCCCATCGTTTATAATCAGGCGACCCAATCCTGGAACGTCTTCCGGTACGATGACGTCAAGAGGGTTCTCAAGGATCATGAATATTTCTCTAGTGTTAGAACGCGGACGATGATCAGCGTTGGCGCCGATAATGACGAAGGCCAGAAAATGAGCAAGATCAACCTGCAATCAGACCCCCCGGAACACCAAAAAAGCCGTGCCTTGATATCGGCGGCTTTCACCCCTCGCAGCTTGAAGCTCTGGGAGCCGCGCATTCAAGAGATTGCAGACCAGCTTCTGCAGGAAATGGGAGACGCCCATGTCATTGACATCGTCCAAAGTTATGCCAGTGCGCTGCCAACGATCGTCATAGCGGATCTGCTCGGAGTTCCTTCCGAAGACCGATTATTATTCAAGGAATGGGTAAACCATTTATTCCTTCCCCTGCCCAAAAACCATTCGGAAGATGTACAAGAACTGAAACGTCAAGCTGCCAAGGAATATTACAACTACCTCTATCCTCATATCGTCCAAAAAAGAGCCAATCTCGCGGACGATATCATCTCCGACCTCATTCAAGCCGAGGTGGACGGGGATCGGTTATCGGACGATGAGATCGTCCGAACGACGATGTTCATCCTGGGTGCAGGCATTGAAACTACGACTCATCTGCTAGCTAATACGTTCTATTCGTTCTTATATGACAACAACCAAATTTACGGGGAAATCCAGGTTAACCGCGAGCTCCTTCCCAATGCCGTCGAGGAAATGCTCCGCTATCGGTTTAACATTGCAAAAATGGATCGAACCGTCAAACAGGACAATCATGTACTCGGCGTAGATATGAAACGAGGGGATCTCGTCGTCGCATGGATGAGTGCTGCCAATATGGATGAAGAGGTATTTGAGGATCCCTTCACCTTGAACATCCACCGTACCAATAACAAAAAACATTTAACCTTTGGGAATGGCGCTCATTTCTGCCTGGGTGCTCCGCTGGCACGGCTGGAAGCAAATATTGCGATAAGCAGGTTCATGGATTTCTTCCCGCGCATTGAACCCGTTCCTGAATTTAAACTTGAAGATAACCTGAGTCCTTCTGCGGCAGGACAAATGTTGACTCAGCTTCCTATCCGTGTTCATCGGTAAGACTGACCTGTCTCATTTTATTTGGTACATCAAATGGTACATCAAAAAAAGCCCTCCACAGCAAGGGCTTATAATATCGGGAGACCCTGCCTGCTTCTGAAATGACAGGGTCTCTCGCTTAGTAGGAAATCATTCTATTGTTTTTTTACCTCTTGGGTTCATACCAGTAACCGGGCCGCCCGTTGTTTAAACGCATGAGCGCTTCCAGGAAGAAATAATCGCCCCAGATGACAAAATCGTCCGGCGCAATTCCCCCTCTGACAAAATACGAACCATGCCGCAAAAAGCCTTCTTCGTCCGGATTACCCTTCGTAAAATATCCCTGTACCATGGAATCCATGGAACGCCGAACGGCATCAAGGAGAAGTTCCCTGCGGGGATCATCGCTTGACAGCTGGTCGGCGATTTCCAGCATCCCGCAAGCGGCAATCGCTGAGGCAGAGCTGTCTTTAGGCGTAAGTGCCGTTGGCGGAACGTCGAAATCCCAGTAGGCGACTTGATCATCCGGAAGACGGTCGATGAAATAACGCGCCATTCGAATCGCCGTGTCCAAATATTGCGGTTCTTCGAAATAACGGTAGGCCAGCGCGAATCCATATATGCCCCAAGCCTGCCCCCGCGTCCACGTGGAACCATCCTGAAATCCTTGATGGGTACCTCCGCGCACGGCATCCCCCGATTCGGGATCAAAATAAAAGGTATGATAGGATGAGGCATCGCCGCGAACCAGGAACTTCAAGCTTTTGTCAGCATGAATGCGGGCGGCTTCGGCATATGCCGATCTCCCGGTCTGTTCGGTTGCCCAGCACAACAAAGGCAAATTCATCAAGCAGTCGATGATGATCCGGCCGCCGTTTTGGAGGTCATGTTCAGGGCCCCACGCCTGGATAAGCTGAAGCGTGGGCCTCCATCGTCTCATGAGCGCATCAGCCGCCTGAAGAGCCGTGATCTTGGCCGCTTCGTCCCGTTCAACCATCCATTGCGCCAGTGCAGATAAAGAATACAAGAAACCGATATCGTGATGATCCAGATTTTTATGCTCCGCTAATCTTGCTTGAAATGAATGCGTGCATCGGACTGCAGCTTCACGGATATAGGAATCCTGGCCGTACTCGCAGCTCAGCCACAGGATTCCCGGCCAAAATCCTTCCGTCCAATCCGTATGATCCACCCGTTGGTATTTGCCGTTTCCGTTTCCGACATGCGGAAACCGATCTTCAAACCGGGCGATATTCGCTTTGGTCGTATGCAAGGTTTGTTCTATGATAGCGTTCCAGTCCATCTTGCCCTCCGTAAGGTATTCATTAGGTGCGGCCCCATCCAAGCAGAGCTCGCCCTCTCCATTCTCACCACTATTTCGGCTCGACTTCGTCCAGGGTCATGCGGTATTCCAAATCCTTCATGTACGATCCATGCTCGTGCAGAAAGACCATGCCGAAGTCCATATTCCCGCCGTTTCCATGGACAATCGCGATCAGCCGGTTAAGGCCGCTCTTCAGGACAAGCTCAAGTTCTGGCTCCGGCACAAACTCGCCGTTCAAATAAATGTCGTACGGTGTTTCCGATCGAATTCTCATGCATCCCTTGCGGTACGACTCGGCGCCTTCAGGGACCTGTACGAAACAGCTCAAGAACCATGGCTCGTTCGCGGCATGGGCGATCCGCATCTTTCCGTCCTCGGACCTCCGCTCTTTTTTCTGCATCCAGCCGTATAAGCCTTCTCCCAAATTATTGAGTGAATATTCGGGATCGGTATAATACGTTTTCATGGCTTCGTAATCGACGTAAGGCGGGCAAGGCAGCGCCATAACCGCTTCCACGGCCCATGCGCCGTCATCTTTCTCGCTCTCCAGTAAGCGGTCATCGAAGGCAGACCCCAGATTGGCGAGAAGTCGAGTGTACAATCGCTGCGCTTTGTCACTGTCAAGATCAGTCAGAAGCTGCGAACAGAGAATGGAACCTGCCCCTATCCTCTCTCCAACGAGAAAAGCACCGGGTCGGCGAGCGTTCCTGCAGTTGATTTCAACCAGCGCAAGACGGCTGTATTCGGATGTATAACCATCCACGAAATAGTCCTTCCAGGCAGTTCCCTCGATGCTTACGCACACATCGTTCGTGCCCGGCACTTCCAGCCGATCGCTGGCCAGCGGCCGGTTCACGACATTGCGCGGCGAAAGGAACACTTTATCGAAGCCGAACAAATCAACCGGGCTAAAGCCGCGCACGGCGTCGTGGGAGTAATCTGCCGTTAGATGGTAGGCCTTGTGCGGCTCCACGCGTACCGGACGGCCCAACAAGCGGGCAAGCGTGTCCTGCTGACTGCTGTCCGCCGGCAGGACAAGCACATGCCCGCCGGCTTCGGCATAGCGCTTGACGGCCTCGGCAGCGCCAGGCGACCCAAGCAGGCGGGCTTCGGCCACGAGCAGGCCGAAGGATTGCTCGGGGAATTCGCGCTCCGCAGCTTCACCTATCACCGCTGCGGCATCCAGCACCTTATAACGCAGCCGAAGTCGGTCGAGGAACGCTGCCGCTGTCCCGCCAGGGCTTACCAGCGCTCCTGCCGTCCGCATGGCGGCGGGGACGACAGCTTCCTCGGCCCGCCCTGCATAAGCCAGCAGGTTGCGCAGCAGCAGACAAGCTTGCGGTACTCGGTCTAGATTGGCCATGATCTCCAGCTGATTGGCCAGAAACATGCCGCTTCCGCTCCGATATTCCAGCAGCGGCGACCAAAGATCCCCCCCGTCGCCGAAATCGCCGGCGCTGCACTCCAGCAGCAAGGTGAAATCGCCATGGACCGGCTTTTCGAACGCGGCTCGTATGATCGGCAACGGCCCTTCTTCGCGCAGCTCCTCGTGCCAGAACATCAGGTCCTCGTCGCTCAAGCCCTTCAGCACCGGATGACGGTAATCCCCGGCATAGGCGCGCAGAAAAGGCCTGCGCGACAGCGTAAGCCGACCGAGCGACAGGCCGGTCTGCTCCAGCAGAAGCAGGCGTCCGCCCCTCGCAACGAAGGCTTTAAGCTCCGCTTCCAGCCTGCCGTCCGAATCCTCCGCATTGCTGCCAATAATCAGCAAATCATCGGACGACAGCAAGGCGATCGCGTCGCGGTTCGCCCGTTGGCAGCCGGGTACAAGCCGGCGGATCCGGATATAATCTTCTTCAGAGCCCCAGTAAGCCGCCGGGCGGCCGACTTCGACAGGATCATGGAGCAAGCTTCCCGGCACAAGCCGGTATTCCTTGCGCAGCTCAAACATCAGACGCTCGCCATGAAACAGCGAGGCCTTCAGCAGCGCCGTCCCTTCCGTATCCACGGGGATGGGAGTCCATGTGATTTCAAAGGCCTTGGACTCGGCCGGCTCTTGATGGAACGTGAAGATACGATCCAGCACGATCGTCTCCCCTTGCATGACCTCGCATTCAATACGCACGTCTTGTGCGGACAGCGTGTCGTTGAAGACGTCAAAGCTGCGCGAGATGGGCGCGTCGTCGTAGAAGCAGCCGTTGTATTCGGCCGCGAACATCGTAACCGGCTTCATCGCCTCCGCCATGATGGCGAAAGCCGGATTAGGAAGATACATCGGATGATCCGGGAGCATACCGTTGTTGATCGTCAGCGAATAGGCCGGGATCTTCTTGGGGCTTACGCCGGGCAAGCCCGGTTCCAACGGCGGAGCTGCGACGTCGTTCTCCGGCATCGACCGCATGAAATAATGCGCGAAATTAAACGTGGCTATGCCCGAGACGCCTTGCCGCCGCGCATACTCCACGAATAGGCGTTCCTTGTGCGCCAGTCCGGCCGTGCTTTCGTCCGTACCGCGATAGGCCTGCAGCCCTGCGTACATGCTGGCGTTCTGCGGGCATATGTACCACCATCCGCCGTGTTCGCCGAAGGTCAAAGGGACGGAACGGTCCCATTGAGCAATGGTGCCGTCGATGTTGTAATGACGGCTCTCCACTTCCGTATGCGCTTTGGACAGCAGCCGATTGTCCCCTTCTGCGATGATCGGCCGCGTTGGATCCAGTTCGCGCATTGCCTCCATGAAGCCGGGAATCTGCGACCTGTAGCCGTCCCGGCCGTCTACCCAGCGCATTTCGTTCTGCAAGCTCCACATGATGACCGAAGGATGATTCTTGTCGCGCCGAACGAGCCGCTGAACATGCAACCGACAATGGGCCAAGTATTCGGGATGGTCGGCGAGCATGGATTTGCCCGATCCATATATGGCCGTTTCGTCGATAATCATCATGCCCTCCTCGTCGGCAATCCGCACATAATCTTCCGGATAGGGTTCGGCATGCAGGCGGATACTGTTGATTCCGACAGACCGGCACATCCGGTACCAATTACGGATATACGTCTCCGTCTGCTGGAGTCCGCCTTGAAAATGCCACGAATCGCCGCGAAGATGGATCGGGATCCCGTTCAGCATAAATTGAGGACCTTCGCACCAAAATTCGCGGAAACCGAATACCTCTTCGCGCCGGTCGAGAACCTGCTCACCTGCTACAAGTTCAAGCACCGCGACATAAAGGAATGGCGTGTCAGGATGCCACAGCTTGGCGTCCTGCCAATCCAGGGTGAAGGAGGCGCGATAAACCGCTCCGCCGCGTTCGTTCTCGCACAACCGAAGCATTCCAGCAGCAGAGAGATCGACCTGTTCAGCGGGCTGCTCCGCCTGGAGGACCGGAACGGCCAGATTGTCTTCGGCTTCCGCTCTCCCTCCTGTCCTTCTATCCACGAGGTGCCTCTCCGTTTCAATTCCACGGCCCTGAGCTTGCTGCGGCTTCGCATCTTGAACCCCGTATCGATGGGTGCCGCTGCCTGACGAATCGGCATCCCTTGCCTCCGAAAGTTCTCCATCCTGTCGCAATACGCCAAGTTCCCGCACGCTCAGCCTCACATGGATCGGCCCAAGAACCGGAGCCGTTTCGGCCGTCCCGGCGATAACCGCAAGCTCCAAGCACTTCTTCCGCACGGACGTGCAAATGGTTACATCCTCCAGTGAAAGAACCGGGTAGCTTTCCAGATAGACATCCTGCCATATCCCTCTGGCGACATTGCCAAACCATGAACCTGTCAATCCCGTCACTTTCTCCATGCCGGACGGAAGCTTCACTCTGTCGAAGCTCCCGCATAGGACATGGAGATGATGCTCACGGCCCGGCGCCACGCTCGACGTGATATCGAGCCGCAGCGGCAGGTAGCCGTCCTCCCAAACCGCGACTTCCGCCCCGTCGAGAAATAGGACGGCTTTTTGCATAATGCCGTCCAGCCGCAGGACGATCCGCTGACCGGCCATGTGTTCGGGAATCCGGAAGCAGCGGTGCAGAACGCCCGCTTCTGCGGCGTTCCACGCCTTGGGATAGCTGTAGAGATCCATCGGAGCATATCCGTGCTCGTGAATTTCGCCGAACGTTCTGCCGTTTGGCTGCTCGTACGACCGTCTCCAGCTGGAAGGAACTCGGACGGGCTCCGGCTCGTAGACGATCTCATCCGGAAGCTGCCGGCGCTGCGGCTGATCGTACAGCGGCATGAAGTCCCACTCTCCGTTCAGGCACCATCGGTTACGCATGCTTTGTACCCTGCCTTTCGTCGGAGATGCGCACTTCCCGTACAAGCTCCAGCTCCCGCCAGATCTCCTGTCCGCTCGGCGCCTCCTCCCACTTGATAAAATGCGGGTCCATCGCCGCCGCCCAATCATCCGGCCGGAGCGAAGTATTCAGCTTCCCTTTGTAGGGCGCTGGCTCAAGCGTAGCGGGAAACTCCGAGTAGAAGAAGAGCATATTCTCATGCAGGCCGATGATCCCGTACTTGTCTCCATCGCCAGGCCGTTCTTCCTGGTACTGGTAATGATAGTACACGTAGCTGGCCGTCTCTTCGGGCTTCAGCCGGGCGATCCTTCCATACGGCACGCTGTCTTTATACCTGCGTTCCCAATGCTTCTCCGAAGCGGGGGCTTGGTAATGAAAAATATCGGTCATGGCCGCCCATCGTCGTTCTAATCCCCCTCCCGGCCAAACGGCCAGCCACGAATTGGCTTCCGGCAGCAGAATTTCCGGAAGGACCTGCTCACCTCGGCATTCATAATAAAGAAACATCCGGCTTCCATCCGCAAACAAACTTAATCGGGGTACGCCCTCCCGCTTCATCGCATCTTCAACCGCTTGAATAAACCGTTCCCCGCGAAAACGGGAACGGATTTTTCCCCCGATTTCCTCGGCCCTATATAAACATCGTTGCATGAATGGCATGCAGCACCTCCTGCTGTCAATTTTGATGTTACAGGATGTCTCAATTTCAAGAAGCTGAAGCTTTCTTTTGCGATAGTAAAAGGCGGCCCCCCCTAATACCGGGAGGACACGCCGCATATCTTATGGCACCACCGAGAAGCGGATATCGTCAAACAGCATATAATCGAATCCGCTGACATAGAAGCCCACTTTGCCTGAAGGCTGATGATTCGGGTCCGTAGCGGCAAGTCTTGGCTCGTTGTTCACGTAAACCGCGACGTCCCCATTCTTCACGACGACCTTGACCGCATATTCCGTGTCCGGCAATAAGTCGCGAGTCGGCAAAGGGGTCTCGGCTATCTTCTGCCATGCCGAATCGTAGAGGATCCAGGACGAGGTTCCATCCGCCCGGGATCGATAGCCGATCCGGGTCGAACCGCTGCCCGCCTGACGGTCGAAAATATAAAAGGTTCCTTCCTCCGGCATCGACGACGGGGTCTTTAGCTTGAATTCGAGTACATACGATTCAAAGACGCGGTCCAGCAGACCCGTGGCACCGTTCAAAATTTTGTATCGGCGATTGCCGCTGAGATCCGCCGCGATGCTGCGGTTCGGGTCTACCGGCCAGCCGTTGCCGCCCGATTCGAAGTCGGTTTCGTGCATGATGCCCGAAACGGTCACCGCGATATCCGCCTTGATAAGCGGATTGACGACGGACACGGCGGTAATGATGGTCTGTCCTTCATATACGGCATGGACGACGCCCGTATCGCTTACCTCCGCCACGGATGGATCGGCGGATTGCCAAGTCATGCCGGTATCCGGGGTATCCACGGGATCGAACGTTACCTGCATCTGATGCTGCTCGCCGGCGGCAAGCCGTATTTCGCGCTCGGACGGTATGATGCCGGCCAGCTCCGTGCTCAGCGCCTTGAACCGGATGTCGTCAAACAGCATATGGCTGACGTTGTTGACATAGAATCCGACCTTGCCTGCCGCATTATGGCCCGGATCGACTGCCTTGAGACGGAATTGGCCGTCCACGTATACGCTGATATCGCCGCCTTTGACCAGCACCTTGATCTCGTATTCCGTGTTTGGCTGCAGGTCGTGGCCGGGGAGCTTCTCTTCGCGCAGCACGGTCCAGGCTGCGTTATACAGCAGCCAGGAGGAGGATCCGTCCGGACGTGTTTTGTAACCGACGCGGGTCGAACCGCTGCCCGCCTGGCGATCGAACACGTACAGCGTTGCGTTTTCACCGATCGACTCGGGTGTCTTCAGCTTGAAGCTCAGCTCATATTCGGCGAAGGATTTCTCGCTGAGTGCGGTAGCCCCGTTCAGTATCTTATACCAGCGGTTGTCGCCTTCTTTGACGATGCTGCGGTTCGCATCCTGCGGCCAGCCGTTCGCCCCCGACTCGAAATTGGTGAAATCCATGACGCCGTCTCCGGCTTCGACCGTGACGCCCACCGCCGCCGTGAGCTGCGGATTCTCCGCCGACGCCACGGTGACGACCGTTTGGCCCACCGCCTGGCCCGTGACGATGCCGTTAGTATCGACCGTGGCGACACCGGGATCGGCCGACGTGAAGACCAGCTTCGGATTATCCGCGTTCCATGGGAGTACCGCCGTGCGCAGCTTCACCGTTTTCCAACGATCTACCGTGATTTGGTTGTCATAGACCACCACATTTTGCACCGGATAGCTGTCCGGACTGCTCGTGGTACCTGCTTTCCCGTTAATGCCGATCTCGTGAAACGGAATATCCGGGAAGCCGGGGATGGCCTGGAATACTTGCGCATCCGGACGCAGCGACAGATCGCCTCCTGCCAGATTGACGAAACCAGGATCCTCGTTAGTAACCCAGTTATCCGCATATTGGACCAGATTGAATTTGTCGTACGCACCTTCCGCGTTGGTTGTCGAGCTTCGCGGAACTGTCGGATTGTATACGACGTTGCCGTGGAACGTGTTCGTGTCCGGATAATAGCGGTTTTCCGTGAAAAAGTTTGCCAGCTCCGGATATTTGGACAGATACGGCGTCCCGACGAAGTCGTTGTTGGCCTCGAACAGCGCCTCCCACTTTGGCATGTAATTCAACGGAACCTGATCGTCCGGCTCGTCGCCGAGAAACAAATCCGCGTAGTCGTACGGAATCTTGCTGTCCACGAATATATTGTTGCGGGTCAGAATATGCGCGCCGCCGTTGTTTTTGATCGCCGAGTTGCCCATTTTATAAAAGATGTTCTCGTCGATCTTCAATCCCATCGTGAAGTTATCGGGATATACCCCTTCCACGCCGGGCTTGGCTTCGCCGATGTTATGGAAGTAATTGCGGCGGATGACGGTGCCCCGCTGCTGCGGCGTTTCGCCCGCGTTCATGTAAATGGCGCCTAGATCCGAGAAGGTTTTGCAAACGTCATAAATGTCGTTGTACTCTACAAGATGATCATTGCCGAATATCAGCACACCGGGATGAGGAGCATCATGCAGCTCGTTGTGCGACATGCGGTTGCCCACTCCGGACAAGAGGACGCCCGGATTGTAAGCCTTATGATAATAGGCAAAATCATGAATGTGCGAGTTTTCCACGGCGTTGTTGCCCGGCGCGAGCGTTGTCTTGTCGCCTCCGGTGAGCGTGACGGCGGTTCCCCCGATATGGTGGATGTGGGTGTACTCGATCTTGTGGTCTGTTCCGGGAACCCCCGTAAAGTCGTTATAATGAAACCGGCTCTGGGTGTTGACCAGCACGCCGCTGTTGGTGAAGTTGCGAATTTCGCTATGGAGGACGCGCATATGGCTTCCGCCCATGAAGACGACCGCCGAATCGCGCCCGTTCTCCAGGATCAGCTCCGAGAAATCGATATGGGATGCATCCAATGCATTGATCATCGGCGTCTTGAGCATCGTCACTTCAATGGAAGGATTCGCGGTCATGAATTCGGCGTTCGGCAGAAAATAGAGCTTTCCGGCCTGGCGGTCGATGTAATACTCGCCGGGCATGTCGATCTCCTCCAGCAGGTTTTGCGCGAAATGGAAATCCGGGTACCAATTTTTGAAAATGCCGCTCATTTCTCCGTACCGGAGCGTGATGCTTCTGGCATCGGTGTCGATGGAAGCGATTTTGTTGTAGGACCATTCCCAGCTGTAGCCGAAAATGCCATCCAGCCAGATGTCGTCCGCCTGTGTCCAGTATTGCGGTCTGTCATACGTATACGTAAAGGTCCCGCCTCTTGTATGGACCTCCCCGTTCGGATCTTTCCGCGTCGGTCCGGGATCGAGGATTTCGTCCATTTGGACGGTTCCCTCGTTCGGCCAGCGTGCCAGCGTCATCCCTTGCCCGCCCACGTACAACTCCATCGGCGGCACCTTGCTCAAATCGTTGGCCAAGTAATAACCGTGCCGGCTCATCTCGCCGTAATCGGTAATGCCGAGGGCGGCCAGATCGGCGACCAGCACTTCGTTTCTTGCTTCTTCGCTAATAATGCGGTTCAGCACGGCAGGATCGGCTACCGGAACGAATGCGGATTTCTCCAGCTGCTTAGAACCGGACAAGATAACCGTTTCGCCCGGATAGGCCGTATAGGTTACCGGCTTGCCCGCTTCCCCCGAATCCTGCAAACCCAGCTCAAAGCTGGCTGCGCGCTCGTACCGGCCTTCCCGAAGATAGACCGTGACGCCGCCCCGAGGCAGCCCTTTCTTCGCTTTCAACGCCCGAATGGCGTCACGCGCTTTTTCCAACGTTCGAAACGGTTTGTTGATCGTCCCTTTGTTCGAGTCATTTCCGTCCAAGGCTACGTAAAAAGCCGTCCCGTGCGGATTTCCATAAGCCGACGCCGTCTCGGCGGCCGGCAGAAATGGATACAGCGCAAACAACAGGCTTGCCGCCAGTGCCGCAAGCACAAGCTTCTTCATAAATCGCTCCCCTTCCTCCAACGTGGAATCCGGTCAGCTCTGTCTGCGCCGTGCGCGCAGTGTCGTCAAAGCCCACCCGGGCAGCAGGTTTCTCCCGTTTCGTCTCCATCCGTCTATAAGCTTACTGGCCGATTATTTCAAGCCCTTATCTTTCAGGAATTGCTCGAACTGACGCGTCACCTCCTCCACGTATTTATCTTCGCCCGCCTCCTTCAGCTTGCCGTAAAGAACGGGCCAGGTCTCCTCGAAATCGAGCGTGCCGGTCACGAGTCCCCGTTTGTACTCGCCCCATACGGCATTCAGGTTCGCGATTTCCGTGCTGACCGGCTCGGAATTGAACTTGAAGGCGCCGACCGGATTGATTTCAGAGCTTTCGTTGATTTTTTTCGTTTCCTCCCATATGTTCTCCGGTTGGCCTTCCTTCAGGTAGGAATTGAAGACGCTGCCGAAGACCCAATCCATGTTCGGACGATACCTGGAATCCGGCATCGCTTTGATATACTCCCCGCTCAGCTTCTCGTAATGCACTCCCTCTAAGCCGTTGATCATCAGGTTATAGAGCTCCTTATCGGTGTTGATCAGATTGAGCAGCATCATGGCCCGTTCCGGATTCGGCGAAGTGCGGCTGATCGACTGGTTGGTCGTTGCCGAATAACCGTTGGAGAACCAATCGCTGAGCGGGATGATGATGACATCGTTTCCGCCGTTCTTCGGCTTGACCTCTGCCTCGACCCCAGGCTTCAATGTGACGTCGAACTCGACCGCGATCTGGCCCTTGGATTGGTAGTCGGTCATTTTTTCCGTGGCCGCGTCCTTGTGGATGTACCCGGCTTTATACCATTTGCTGGCCAGGCGGAAATTGTCCAGCTCCTCCTCCGGATAGCGATGCAACGTGTAGGACGGGTCATCGGTCTTGATGTAGAAATGATCGTCAAGCCCCGGAACGACCCAATATTGATCGTCATGCGCCTGCGGGTTGACAAACGAGCCGCCGAACAGGCCGATCGGAATGATGCCCGGCTCGTTCTGCTTGATTTGCTCAAGGAACGGCTCGATATCCGCTATCGTTTTGATCGTGGATGGATCCAAGCCGTATTTGTCGGCAAACCGCTTCTGCACGATAAAGCCGTATCTCGACCCGTTGATTTGCTGATTCGGGATGCCGTAAATTTCCCCGTCCACCGAGAGGCCATCCCACATCACCTGAGGGACGTCCGTCTTCAGCTGCGGCGCGTACTCATCCAGGAGCCCGTTCAGCGGTTGAATAGCCCCTTTCCGTACAAGCTCTTCCGGTTTCAGCATGTAACCGGTCCAGAGAATGTCGAACTTCTCGCCTGCCGCCAGTACGGTATTCATCTTCTGCACGTAATCCCCGATTGCGACCGGCATCAGCTTGACGGTGGCGTTCAGCTTCTCCTTCACGATTTTGTTGATCTCCTCTTCAACCTTCTTCTGGTCCGGCTGCAGCTGCAGCAGCGGATAATACCAAGTCAGCTCTGCGGGCTCAAGCCCGCTAGCGCCGCTCGCCTCCGGTGTCGATCCTTGCGTGCCGGTCGTTCCGCTGCCCGTATCGCTCTTCCCGCCGCTGCCTCCGCAGCCGGCAAGCGCGGACATGGCGATCATGATGACCGCGAGCAATCCGAATAATCTTTTTTTCATGACATGACCTCCTGAATGTTTATTGGTTGATGTATGTTAACCCTTAAGGGAGCCAACCGTAAGCCCTTTCACGAAGAACCGTTGGAAGAACGGGAAGATGATCAGCATCGGCCCGCCGGCCAGCACCGCGATCGCCATTCTTGCCGAGTTGTTCGGGAAGCTGGATAAATCGATGCCCAGCTGCTGCGAGAATTCCGAATTGGAGGTTATGAACTCGATGCTGCCCAGCGTTCGCACAAGCAGCAGCTGCAGCGGCACCTTGTCGGGATCGTCGATATACAGCATGGCGTTGAACCATTCGTTCCAGTACGTGAACGAGATAAGCAAACCCAGCGTGGCCAAGGCCGGCGTGGAGAGCGGCAATATGATCCGGAAAAAGATGCGCAGCTCCCTTGCCCCGTCGATTTTGGCGGATTCCACGATTTCAAGCGGAATTTTGGACATGAATCCCTTCATGACCATGATGTTGAAGGGCGAGAGCAGAACCGGCAGGATTAGGGCAAGCAAGCTGTCCTTTAAATGCAGGTATTGGGTGATGAGAATATAGGAAGGGACGAGCCCGCCGCTGAACAGCATCGTGAAAAACACGTAAAACGTCGTTACCCTGTTGTAGCGGTAATCCGGTCTCGAGATGACGTATGCGGTCATCGCGGTGAGCAGAAGGCCTGCCAGCGCTCCAATGACGGTCACCGTGATCGTGACCCCGTAGGCCCGCAGCAAAATGTCGGGTGCGTCGAGAAGATAGCGATAAGCCTCCAGGCTGAACGTTTCTGGAAAAAACTGATAGCCCTTGTCGGTAAGCGACGCTTCGTCCGTCAGCGAGACCGCGACAACGAGCAGAAACGGCAGGACGATGGCCAGCGATAGCAGGATGAACAGCAGATGGATCAACATTTTGGATAGTTCGAACTTCTTCGGCATCGGATATCCTCCTTCTTACCACAGGGAATGCTCTGGATTGATTTTGCGCACGATTCCGTTCGCCGCCAGCACGAGCACGAAACCGACAACCGACTGATAGAAGCCCGTGGCGGCCGACATGCTGACATTACCGATCTCTCGGAGTGCGCGGTATACGTACGTATCGATAATATCCGTGGATCCGTACAGGAAGCCGGAGTTGTTCGGAATGAAATAATGCAGTCCGAAGTCGCCGCGGAACATGTTGCCGATGGACAAAATCAGCAGAATGATGACCAGCGGAGCCAGCAGCGGGACCGTAATTCTCGTGGCCATCTGCCATTTCGTCGCACCATCGATCCGGGCTGCCTCGTAATACTCGCTGTTAATGCCGATAATGCCCGCAAAATAAATAAGCGTGTTGAAGCCGACTGCCTTCCATAAATGAACAAGAATGAGAATGGCCGGCCATGCCTCGGCCGTCTGGTACCAACTGATCGGATCCATGCCGAACATTTGCAAGGTGCGGTTAATGAAACCGTCGGAATGGTTCAGGAAGGCATATGCCACGTATCCGACCAGCACCCAGGATAGAAAGTGGGGCAGAAACAGCGCGGTCTGATAAAATTTGCTCCATTTCGCCCTGAGCTCGTTCATCAGAATGGCCAACAACAGCGCAGCGGCCGTGGTAACTGCAATGTAAGCGGCATTATACAGCACCGTATTGCGCGTGATCCGCCAAGCCGTATCGGTCGAGAACAAATAACGGAAGTTTTCCAGACCTACCCATTCGCTGCCGAATATGCCGAGATCGTAGCGATAATGCTTGAAGGCGATGATCAATCCCACCAATGGAATATAGGCAAAAATCAGCTTGTACAGAATCCCCGGCAGGGATAAGAGAAACAGCTCGCGGTTGTTTCGAAAGTGGCGAAGCTCCCTGCGAAGCGCCGATTTTTTTGGGCGAGTGCCGGCTGGTTCTGAATCCGGGTCGGGCCCGGTTCCCGATCGGTTCGCCGGTTCCGCGCCCATAGAGCCCGATCGTGTAATCTTCTTCAACATAGCGAAAGCCCCTTCCTTTCCTTGTGCACTTCTTGCCTGCGTTCCAGGCTTTGCACGTTTAACGATAGCTCAAACGCGGTACTTTCCGTTACTGTACAATTTCAGGATTGCTGTACAGGCGGACTGTAGGGATTTCGGAATGCTGTACAGCCGGCTGTATAGATCCAAGATTGCTGCACTTGCAAAATTTCAGGGCCTCTGCCGACACTAAGGGGCTACCATTCTCCCATCATCGATGCGATGCCCAAGGTGCAGGAGCAGTGGAGACAGTACTTTTCAGTTAAGCGTTGATCCAACTGGTCGACGGGGGCTCGCAGATTGTATCGAATCTGCCGGTTCGCCCGCATTCGAATGGATATCATTGTCGGAGCACGGCATGGCAAAAACCCGCAAACGGCAACACTCGCCTGCGGGTCTGATGGAACCTGTGCGATTTAAGTACTGCGCTCGATGGCGCACTTCAGGCGGTACTCTTTCGGGGTCGTTCCATACCGGCGCTTGAACAGCCGATAGAAATAGCTTTCATTGCCGAAGCCTACCTTCTCCATGATTTCGGCCACGGTCAATTGCTGCTGCTCCAGATACTGCTGGGCACGGGCAAGCCGAGTCGCGTTGATCTGGTCGACTACCGTCGCACCTTCCTGCGCCTTGAACACTTGCCCCAAATAGACGGAACTCATCTTCAGCATATCGGCGATCTTCTGTACGTTGAGGTCCGGATCGGCATAATGCTTATCGATCATTTCCTTGACGGTATCCGCAAGCAGCCGGTTTTTATCCTCGCGTCCGCTCCTGCGCTGCTCGAACACTTCCCGCACGACGTCCAGGAGCACGCACTCGATCTCGTCCAGCGTCTCTTTTTCGAGAATGCGGCGGTTAATTGCCTGCAGATTGACCGACACCGGGTTCAAGTTGTTATTATTCATTTCACCAAGCGTATGGCTCAGCGTCATGGTCAAATGCAGCAGCGCCGAAAACATGCCGTCAAAGCTAAACTCGGCAAGATGCTCCCTCCAGCTCCGAATCGCTTGCTCCGTCTCGTCCGGATTGCCGCCCTTTAAGCCCTCCGTCAGCCGGCGTTCCAGTTCCTTCGGAATGGTAAGCGATTCGTTTCGCTCGTTCCTGCGGATCATCTCCGGCCGGATCACGGCGCCCTTACCGAATATCATGCGATAGTTGGAATGCCGCAGCGCCAGATTGTAATGTTTCGTAAGCTGGCGATAATCCTCGAAGGTATCGCTTAGCGTTACGGTGAACGTAATCCGATAGAAGCGGAGAATGGTTTGCTGAAGTTCACGGAAGCGTTCGTGCAAGGACTCGAGGTGACCGGAATCGCCCCCGACAACAAAAACGAGATGGCCGCTCTTCATATCCGCCGCTTCGCAGGAGCCGCCATGGCGCAGCAGCTCCTGGCCGATATTCGCGATGGCGAAGGAATAAAGCTCTTCCGCCCGGGGAACCGGCTGCAGGACCTGGCTTTGCAGGTCGTCGAGCTGCACAAGCGCAAGTCGAAGCGGCGACGGATGCACGATATCGATCCCGTACTGCTCCTTCATCCGCATAAACGCTGCTTCGTCCATGCTGTCGCTTGTGCCGATCAGGCTCCGCAGATGATATAACTTGGCGATATTCCATTGCGTGGCCCGCTCCTGTTCCAATCCTCTGAGCTTGCCGATCATTTCCGTTACGTTCTCCGTGATCAGGGACAGCTCATCCTTGGCTTTGGCGTCTCCACGTCCATCGTAGGGCACCAGCGTAAGCAGGCGTCCTACCGGTTTGTATAGCCGGAGCGAAATCAGTACGGACAGCAGCAAAGCCAGCACGGCCACGGACAATGTCACGGCCATCTCCGTCCACCGCATCTGGCGGACGCTGCCCAGCACGTCGTCATAGTCTTGAAGGCTGATGATCTGCCAGTCGTTTAAGCCTTTGCTTAAATAGGTGACCTTATATTTCTTATCGCCTTGTTGATGGATGAAGGAGTCCGGTGCATGGTTTGCCGAGCCCATCCGTCCGAGTAAATCTCTCTTGATGTCCAGCCCGGGCGGTAGCTTGCGGTCGCCCGCCATCAGCACTTGACCATTGCCGTCCGTAACGAACAGGACGTCGTTTTCCCGTTCGGCGACCCGATTAAGCGCTTTCACATTGTCCAGCATCCACCCCGGCTTCACGGTCAAGATCAGCGCGTTCCGATTGACGGAACCGAGGCTCGGCCCATCATATATGAAAAATGCGAACACGTCGATGCCTTCGTTCTCCCCGTCGAGATCGAGCGGAATGAGCTGCAGCTTCGGCAGGTCCGCACGAGCGTCCATGTAATCTTCCAATGCGCCGTAAAGGACGCGCGTATCCATATCATGGCTCAGCGACGAGAAAAAACGGCCCTGTTTGCCGTTATAAAAAACGGCGGCGTGCAAGTACGGGGAAGCAGCAACCGTGCGGTTCAAACGTTCGATCTTCAGGATGCTCTGCTTATAATCCGCCCCGGATTTCAGTGCGATGAGCTCTTCGTCGTTATACAGCGATACCGCCAAATCCTTCACGATCCCGTTCATGTTCTCGATGTTGTAGTTGATTTGGGTGAGCAGCTTGACGTCGGCCTCATGCTGGAGGCTCAACACTTTGTCACGGGCGGCGGCGTTCAGAAAGAGGGAGGCTATGGCGAGCATGGCGACGACGAGCATAAAGCTCAGGATAATCCGCTGCAAATATTTGCGAGAGCGGAGGGTTTGCAGCAAGTTCATGGGACCACTCTCCTGCAAGTTTAGGTGGCTTTACTATAAGCCGCCGGGATTTTCATTGTCAATCTGCATTTTCGAAATATTACCCTGTACGGGATACGCACTGACCGTATCTCTGGGTATTGTCGTATGATCAGGGCTGCTCAGGTGACCCGCCCCTCGCCATCCCTCTTCTGCCGAAGCATTTGCCGATAAGCACCTGGCGTCATGCCAACCTTGGCGGTAAACAGGCGCGTCATGTA
Source organism: Priestia sp. BR_2 (assembly GCF_041954005.1). Classification (NCBI taxonomy): domain Bacteria; kingdom Bacillati; phylum Bacillota; class Bacilli; order Caryophanales; family Bacillaceae; genus Priestia; species Priestia sp. BR_2. Next base: position 28,432 of record NZ_JAVFHM010000227.1, read on the forward strand.
GTTCGAATCGCGGATTCCCACGCGTTCCGCGATCTCGGAAATGCCAAGCACCGTGCCGCCAAGCAGTTTCTTGGCCTCCTCCAGGCGCAGGTGCAGCACGTACTGCAGTGGCGTTTTGCCGATATGCCTCTTCATGCATCTTGCGACATAACTCGCTTGGAAGTGGAGCTTTTCCTCCAGCGCGGCCCGTTCAAACGGCTCCTTCCAATGTTCGTTCAAATAGGCTGCGGCGGCCTGGGCCAGCCGGACGGAAGGCTCCGGCTCGGATGTCCGGGCGCAGCCAGCCTGCAGCGCGGCAAACAGCTCGGTCAGCAAAAGGTGGAGCTGGAGCGCATTTTCCCCGTTCAGTCTGTTGTGGGTATCGTTCAATCCGCGCAGCATAGGCTCCAAGGTTTGCACCTCGAAGGGCGCAAACTTCGGCAAGTACATGCGCTGCTGCGGAGAAGGCTCAACGTCTTCTACCGTGCCTTTGGACAGCAGGTTCGACCAGGGAATATCTTCCCGACGGATGCGCGCGGCCGGATGACCATGAATGAAATGCACCCAATAAATCTCCGTATGCTCCGAGCAGGCTCGGTGTCCGACATGCGGCAGTCCCGCTTCCAGCACCAGCAGCTTTCCCGCGCCGACCTCATACTCCGTCTGTTCTTCCGTCATATAGAGCGTTCCTTTCGTGACCAGAAGCAGGTCATAAACGCCGAAGGTGCGGGCGAAATGCCTGTCTCCCGGCTTCCATACGGCATGTCCGGCCGTAACGAATTGCGGCAGCGGCGGTATGGCGAATTCTAAGCACAGCATAGCCATCCCCTCCTTTTCGCAAGTTCATTTTGTGCTAATCAAAGTCTATATTATCACTGGTTGCCCGCATGAAAAAGAGGTACATTTGATCACGAGAAACCGCTCTCATATAGCGACTAAGGAGGCTGTTTACGCATGCGTTTTCGTCAGGTTCATCTCGACTTCCATACATCCGAGGCCATTCCCGGCATCGGTAGCCGGTTTTCAAAACCCCAGTTTCAGAACATGCTGCGCGCTGGGCATGTCGATTCCATCACCGTGTTTTCTAAATGCCATCACGGCTGGGCTTACCATCCGAGCGAAGCCAATGAAACGCACCCGCATCTCTCATTCGATCTGCTGGGCGAAATGATCTCGGCTGCCCATGAAATCGGCGTCAAGACGCCGGTGTACTTATCCGCGGGGCTGGACGAAAAGCTGGCGCGGCGCCATCCCGAATGGCTGATCCGCGACGCGGAAGACCGTACGCGCTGGGCAAAAGATTTCATGACGCCCGGTTACCATGAATTTTGCTTCAACACGCCTTACCTGGACATCTTGCTGGCGCAAATCCGCGAGGTAGTTTCCAGGTATGATGCGGACGGCATTTTTCTTGACATCGTCGGAATCCGTCAATGCCGGTGCCAGCATTGCGTGGCCGCGCTGCGATCAGCGGGTCATGACCCTCGCGATGAAGCTGCCGTTGCCGCGTTAGGCGAATCCACCTACCTGAACTATGCCCGCCGGGTAAGAGAAACGATCGATGAGATCAAACCCGGTCTGCCGGTATTCCATAACAGCGGCCATCAACGTCGCGGCCGCCGCGACCTTGCTCAAGTCAACAGCCATTTGGAACTCGAATCGCTTCCTACCGGAGGCTGGGGTTACGATCACTTTCCGCTGTCCGCACGCTATGCACAGACGCTAGGCATGGACTATCTCGGCATGACGGGCAAATTCCATACCTCCTGGGGCGAATTCGGCGGTTACAAGCATCCGAACGCACTGCGCTTCGAAACGGCGCTCAGTCTCGCCCATGGCGCCAAGTGCTCGATCGGCGACCAGCTTCATCCTTCGGGTCTTATGGATGAAGCAACCTACGCCTTGATCGGCACAGCCTATGCGGAGGTGGAAGCGAAAGAGCCTTGGTGCAGCGCAACCTCTTCCGTGGCGGACATCGCCGTCCTGTCGCTGGAGGCTGCTTGGGAGGCTTGCCCGGAAGCACGGAAGTCGAATGACCGGAACAACCTGGCGGATGCCGGTGCGGTACGCATCCTGACCGAAGGGCATTACCTTTACGACATCGTGGATGCAAGTGCTGATTTTAGCCTCTACAACGTGCTGATTCTGCCGGACGAGGTACCGATATGGCCCGAATTGGAAGAGGACATCCGTGCATTCACCGCGGGCGGAGGAAAAGTTCTAGCCTCGGGTCGTTCGGGTTTGAATGCGGCAGGCGACGCGTTTGCGCTGGATCTCGGATTGAACTGGCAGGGCCAGAGCCCATACCGTCCGTCTTATTTCCGCCCGGACTTTGTTCCAGGACCTCTCATGCCTGCATCGTACGTAATGTACGGTGAAGGTCAGCTGGTTGAATTGAACGGCGGCCGAACGCTTGGCAGCAGGGAGAACCCGTACTTCAACCGCGATGTGTTCACGTTCTGCTCACATCAGCACACGCCAAGCGACGGAGAAGACGGCGGCCCGGGCATGATCGAGAGCACAAACGGCATCTACATCGCTTGGAATGTGTTCGGCGACTATGCGGACAACGGCCATCTCATTCTGAAGGAGATGGTATTGCATGCGATCGACCGGCTCCTGCCGCAGCCTACTCTGCGCTGCGATTTGCCGGCACGGGGCATCGCGACGCTGCAGTATCAGCAGGAGGAGAATCGTTATATCAATCACCTTCTCTATGCTTCTCCTGTCCTGAAGGGGCGCATTGAAGTCATCGAGGACATCGTACCGCTGCGGGATGTTTCCGTCCGCTTGCGCCTCCCTTCGGCGCCTTCGATCCGGCGGGTCTATCTGGCCCCCTCGATGGAAGAGCTTCCTTATACCATTGGGAGTCAGGGGGAGATCAACTATACGGTTCCCAATCTGGATAATCATCAAATGGTTGTGCTGGAACTGGCGTAAACAACATGCTTGCCTTCATGATGAGGGAACAGTTCTTCCATATGATACAAGCAGCCGCAGTCTGGAGACTGCGGCTGTTCGCATCATATCGGTTCATTTGCAGGTCTTTCATGTTGCCTGCTCACCTTTCTTTCGTCATGTGGCGAACGAATGTCAGCTGCTCAGCCGTTCTGAAGCTGGGTGCATTTGCTTAGTAATCGGATTATACATCTTCTAGCAGAACGGAATTGCGATGAGAACCAGGTACCTAACAAGGAAAGAAGATAGCGCGAATGGCGTTTACGTTCCTCGATTTATTCTATGACAGCGGAAAGCACGCCTTCCTTTATCAAGGTCCATCGATCCCGCGGATTGGCGATAAAGGACGATGCAATCGCTACAACCATATTTTTTTCCGGAATGCAGCAGATGATATTGCCTCCATCGCCTACGGCCGAATATGTATAAATTCCGTCCTCATCCCTCAGCCACCACAAATAACCGTATTGGTTAGCGTTCATCGCCGTTGATTGGTCTATCCAATCTCCCGGTATAATCGGTTGTCCGTCCCATAGGCCGCGGTTCAGGTACAGAAAACCGAAACGCGCCATATCGCGCGGGCTTAACGTAAGGCCCCATCCACCCGTGGTGTTGCCGCCGGGGTCTTTGACCCATCCCCTGACGTCTTTACCGAATAAATGATCAAATCCGAATGATCCCATGTCATGATCCGGGATTTCGGTCATCCCAATCGGTTTAAACAAGTGTTCGTTCGCAAGGGCGCGTGCGCTTTTTCCGGTGGTGCGGGTGATAATGGCTGACAGCAGGTGCGCTCCTGCGGTGGAATATTTGAACGCTCCCAGGGTTCCGCCTTCCCCCAGCATATCAAGCGTATATGCTACCCAATCAGGCTGCATGCACATTTTGTCCAATGGCTCGCGCCAGTCCTCAAAGGGATACGGAGCCGTCATCGTAAGAAGATGGCGAAGCGTAATGTCTTGTATTTGCCGATCAGCGGACTTGTGTTCATATTCGGGAAAGAAATCCAGCACCTTTTGATCCGAATTGTCAATATAACCGGCACCGATGGCAATGCCTATGAGGGCGGATAAAACGCTCTTGGTGACCGATGCCACATGGTGGGTATCCTCCGGGCCGCAACCATGATCGTATTTTTCATATGCGATATATCCGTTTCTCACCACGACCATACCCTTGATGTTGCCGTATTCGGATGGGATCAAAGCATCAAGGTCCGAAAGCTTGCCGGCATCCAAACTCAAGGCTTCAGGGGCAGCGGCTTGCCATGCCTTCGTTGGCCAATACTCTCTCTTCATTAGAGATACCTCGCATTTTTTATTTGTTTTTTCGACACGGGAAAATAGACCTCAGTAACCAAGTGCTCGGCCGCCGTGGCTTGATTCGGATCGGTTACATAGATTTCATACGGGGATTGGCTCAATGCGTATCCCTCTTCTTCTATCCATTCCCTGAGCCTGGCATATACCGATGTCAAATCCGAATAGGAACCCTTCCAAACAGACTTGGCACATCGTCCTCCCTCCAGGTCCCTCGTTCCAATAACCCTCTCCTTGACCGGGAGGGCAAACTCGGTGTCATTGCCTGCGGGATTGTATTCGGAGCTGTGATAAATCGTCATGGGCGTACCAACCAATGTAAGCTTCTCCTTGGCAATCTGTTCATATAACCCGCTAAAATACCTGCCATAACCCAGAGCATAATCCTCCCTGCTCATCATCCGGCGAATGAAAAGAAGATGCATTGGCGCCCGATCCACAAGCTGCACTTCAATTCGATTCAGGTACGACATCACGTCGATGCCCTTTTCCAGACTCAGGATATCCTGGTCCATTCGGTTCAGGGCATGATGATACATATCTAATTTGTGCTGGACTTCCCGACGCTTGCGGTGAAGGGCCGTGTAAAGCTTCTCATCCGAGTGACCCGGTTCCCCCGCTAAGATTTCTTTGATTTCGTCCAGTGAAAAATGGTAAGACTTCAACCGGTTAATATAGAGCATTCTCTTTAGCTGACCGATGGAATAATACCTATACCCGTTTTCCGGATTGATCTGATCCGGATGAATTAATCCGATTTCATCGTAATACCGAAGCGTCTTCGTCGATACTTCGCATAGTTTGGAGAATTCCCCGATCGGCAGCAAGGATCCACCTCTTTCCGTATATAGACTCTTGGTTCAAGATCACTTTACACCTTGCCCTTAGGGCAAAGTCCACTGCTAATTTGTAAAATGGAATCCCTGATCTTCCTCGCCTCCGTACTACACCTGAGGAAGATCTTCCGGCAGTTCCCCGGTGTTCAGCCACTTCCCCGTTACGCGGTTGAATAATGCCGGATCGGCAAGCGGTATGCCGTGCCCGATACCGGGAAACACGATCCCCTCCGCACGGTTGGATAGCTGCACAAGGTCCCTGGCTGATTTTTTAACGCTGGCTCTTTCCTTCTCCCCGACCGTAACCAATACCTTCGTCGAAGATTCTTTGATGCTTGGAGAGATTGCATAGGACATGTTTTCCTTGAGCACCGAAACCAGCAGCTCCGAGGGCATATGCAGGGATTCCGAATAATACTGTTCAAAATCATCCCGATTCACGTACAGCGTGCTTGCCTGCCATCTGGAGAACCATCGGTATTTGGTCAGCGGAAAGGTCATTCGTACAGAAGGTTCGATCAGCTTCAGCGCAGCCGGCATCGGCCTAAGCAAAGCGCTGTTTACGATTGCGTAATCGATGAGTTGAGGTCGTTGGCACATCATTTCCACGAGAATCTGCGCCCCCAAGGAAAAACCGAATACAATAATTTCCCTTCCGTCCGCCTTATTCGAGATGACCTCATTGATCTGGGCTGCAGTGCGTTTTATAGAAAAGGGCCCGTTGGCGGAGCTGCCGCCGTGTCCGGGTAAATCGGGAACCAGGCAGTAATCGTCTTTAAAAAAGGGAAGCTGCTTGTTCCACATCCAGCCGCTTACCCCGCCCCCATGCAAAAATACGATCATCCTTGACGCATGAATGTTTCCGCTCTCCTTCATGAATAAGTTCATTGTATCATCCCCAATATATAACATTTACTATTAATACAATTATAGTATATTAAACTTAATATTTAACGGTGATTTAAAAAATTATTATACTTTTATACGATACATGGTATAAGTTATGCATTGCACGGATTGCTAACACAATTCCCTGGACCAAAGTCGAGTCTGGTTTCCTGCCGCGGATCCAGTTCAAACTCCTTCTTGGGACTGTTCTTCCTCCTTCCTGCATGGTCTACCATTAAGTGGAAATCCAATGCAAATGAGATAAGGAGAGGAACCCATGAAGCCGAAGAAACAAAGCAAGTCAAGAACCATTCGTGTATTGGCAGCCTCCGTGCTGTCCGCCAGTCTGCTGGCTTTCCCCGTCGATATTCATGCGGCAGCGGCCAAATCCGCAGAAGTCGCAGTCGAATCCCGGCATGCGGGGGCACCGGTACTAAGCTCCAACGAAGTCAAGGCATTCGCTGACGCTTATTTTGCCGATCCCCAGGTTTCGGACATGCTGGCAGGCGCACTAGTAGTGGTCGTGCAAGACGACAAGGTGCTGTTGAATACGGGCTACGGTTACGCCGATCTTGAATCCAAGAAGAAGATTGATCCGGATCGTACATTGTTCCGCATGGCATCGATATCGAAATCGGTTACTGCAACGGCGGTCATGCAGCTGGTCGAGAACGGGAAAATCGACCTGAAGCAAAACATAACCGAATACATGCCGGATGTGAATATCCCTAACCATACCGGCGCCCCCGTCACCGTTGAGCATTTGCTGACGCATACGACGGGCTTCGATTTTACGGACAGCTACTCGGTTCCGCCTCACATCATTCAGAAGGGCGAGATTCCGCTCTCCGATTTTATCCGGGTGAATGCTCCGGCCGTGGTTCGTACGCCTGGTGAAGTTTACCGGTATGACAATCTGGCATCCTCCATGCAGGGATATATTGTCCAGAGCGTAGCTGGAGAGCCGTTTGAGAACTATATCAAAAAGCAAATATTCGACCCGCTGAACATGAAGCATGCCGCATTTCGAATGAACGACGATATCATCGCGAATCTTGCCACGGGGTACAATGTCGATCAACACCCGATAAAGCCTTACGAGAACGTGCCTACCATCGCACCCGAAGGCGGCATGTTCGCCAGCGGTACCGATATGGCCAATTTCATTACTGCCCATCTGAACGAGGGCCGATTCGGATCGGCCCGCATCCTGAAGGAGGAAACGACGCGATTGATGCACAAGACGCATTATGATGCCGCTGGCATTCCGTTGACGTCTTACGGCTTCGAGTCGTTCATGCACAACAGCCATAACGGCCAAACGGTGATTGGCAAAGGCGGCGATTTGGAGGGCTACCATTCCTGGCTTTGGCTGCTTCCCGACCAGAATGTCGGTGGTCTGATCGTTGTTAACAGCGACAAGAGCGCTTCGATCCGCAGCGAATTTTTCGTCGCGTTCATGGATCATTTCTATCCGAAAAAGCAGGGCTCAGAGAATTCATTCCCACTCCATCAGGAGCAGCTGCAGAAATTCGAGGGCCTATACAGAAGCCTGAGGACTCCGATAATCGCCACCCAGGTGACTGCCGGACAAGGCGAGCTGCTGGTTAACGATGCCATGGGCGAGCATAAACTCAAACCGGTCGGACCGCTGCGGTTTGTGGATGAGAACGGTGTACCCGCCGCGTTTAAGGAAGATGATAACGGTGATGTTGCGTACATGTATTACACGGCCATCGACAGTATGTCCGAGAAGCTCCCGAATCCTGCTCCTTACAACGACGTCCCTGAAGAAAATCCTTATGCCAAGGACATTTACTTCGCTCAGTCTCTCCAGGCTTTCGGGGATAAAGGACAATCCAGCTTCCGGCCGGATGAACCGATTACCCGGGCCGAGTTTGTCAGCGTCATCAGCAGGCTGGCCGGCATGAAGCCTAGCGAAAGCGTAAGCATATTCAAAGATATGCAAGGGCACCCGCTTGCTGGTTATGTGCAGAATGCTGCGGATATGGGCGCCGTGATCGGCAAGACGAACCAGAATTTCGAACCCGATCAGCCGATCACGCGCCAAGAGGCTGCAGTTATCATATGGCGGACTGCGCATCATGCGCTTGGCGCGAAGGCCGTCCCGGCCAAACTCCGTACGAAACCGGCCGCGTGGGCGGATGAAGCGGTGCAGTTTATGGTCGGAACCGGCATGCATGGTCCCGAAGTGACCAAGGATGCAAACGGTGCGGCCGAATACCGCCCAACGGACAATCTTCTGCGGAAGGAAGCGGCGGCCATCTACGCGAAACTGATTCAGCAGGCTTTAGGTTTTTAATTTGGTCCGCTGCTTACTAGTGGAAGCTTGGCACTCATAGCTTAATATGAATAAGAACAGCTGACGGTTTCGAATCGTCAGCTGTTCTAGTACGAATCATAATCAGGTGATGGTGATTAGCCCCCCGATCCTATCTAGAAAAATGCATATAATCCTTCTTCAAAGTACTTGTACTCCGACTCGCTAATCCTTCCTCTCCCATATCCTTCAAAGAAAACGTCGATTTCCGATTCGGTTTCAATCGCGTTCGGTTTAGGGCGTATCGCCAAAGACACATCATACCTTGGATCACCAAGCGCTCCACCGCTCCAATCTATGATGCCCGCAATGTTTCCGTCGCGAACCAAAACATTATCAATCGTGAAATCACCATGTATTAAGGTGTTTGTTAAGCGCCCACGATTGATTGTTTTCTTTATCTTCCACGAACCTGTAAACCGAAGGGACCAGCAACGATGTCTTTTGCAGAGAATGCAGAACGCGGATTTCTTGTGCCAGCCACGAGTTGTACTGCTCTCCCTTCGTTCGCTTTAGAATAAATCGCCCCTGCTCGTTTTCCAGTATTCCTACATCCGATGTATGACCCTGTCTTGGAAATTCCAGCTTGGATACCGTACCTACTTCATCTATAATCGACTCGGGTATTTCATGCAATTGAATCGGAAGCATATCATGTCTCCTCACCTATAAATTGGAAGCAAATATTCTTCCTCATTATACACACTGCATTCGCCTTCAATCGATAATTTTCACCTTGGCTTTTGTACCTTGTTGACTTCATGCACAACAAAAAAGACATCCCCGTTAGGATGTCTTCTCGTCTCTTTTATGCACAGAATTATTCCAGCTTGAAGTTTCCGGAGCCCGTGCGAACCTTCAACAGCACGTCGCCGCTGCCAAGCGTTCCCTTCAGTCTTCCTTTGTCTTCGTCCTTCACCTCGTAACGCATTCCATCCAACCGAATATTTCCCTCACCGGAACTTCCCTGGTAATCGACTTCCAACGAAGTAGGTTCTTGAGCCAGATCAATGCTCACGTTGCCGCTGCCGGTTTGCAGATCGGCATCATGAACCAATCGTTCCGCATCCACGCGGATATTGCCGGATCCCGTCTTGCCTTGCAAAGCCGCTTCTCCATCACTCAGCTCAACGTTGCCGCTGCCGTTTTGAAAGCTCAGCTGTTCGGCATGATAGCCGTCTGCCGAGATTTCGCCGGACCCCGATTGCAGCGCCACCGATTCGGCTTCAATCTCCTCAACTTCGATATTGCCGCTGCCGGTATGCACCGCCAGCTCGCCGGCGTTCACCTGCTGGACATTGACATTGCCGCTGCCTGCCTTGACGGTAACCTCGTCTCCCAGTAAGCTCTCTACTTCGATATTACCGCTCCCGCTTTCGATCTTGGCCGTTTCCCAGTTCTTTTCCGGTAACTCCACCGTTAACTGTAGATCCATAATGCTTATACCCAGATTAATGCCATGATCTTCTTCGACGCCAACCGTCATCGAATCGCCGTTCGGCTCAACCTGCAGTTTCACCTGGTCGGCATATTTCGAACTTGCCTTTCCACTCAGCAGCACCTTGATCTGATCCGCGGCTCCTTGGACGACATGAATGTCGATGCTTCCGGTCTTCACCGTCAAGTCCCGGTAATCATCCGCATCAAACGTTTGCTCTTCATTTATCTTCTTGGTGTCAAAGGAAAAGCCGAATTGAATATCCGAAAAAATGTTCCTTGGGTTCATCGTAAAGATCAGCAGCAGCACCCCGACTGCCACGATCAAAAATCCTGTTCTCTTCTTCATAACGTGTTCCTCATTCCTTCCGTTTCGTCCCTTTATGAGTTCTCTTTTTTTGCCAATTACTCAAGTCCTGTTCAGTATATCATCCCTACGGGAAATGAGCATTGACCCCGCGAATGAGATTGGAACCCCGACCTAAGTCTAGTAAAGCTTGGGAATACACCGCAGACTATGCATATAAACAAAAAAAGCCGCAAGATCGCGACTTTTTCTTTAATCAAGTACTATCCCAATGCCACATCCAGAATCATCATCAGTACGAAACCGAACATCAAACTCATCGAAGCCAAATCCTTGTTGCCTTTTTCCTGTGAGCTTGGAATCACCTCTTCGGCTACGACAAAGATCATCGCTCCGGCCGCAAAGCTCAAGGCATAAGGCAGCATGGGTTCAATGAAGGCTACGGCGACCGCGCCTATCACCGCGGCGATAGGTTCGACCATTCCTGAAAACTGTCCATAAAAAAAGCTTCTTTTCCGCGACATTCCGTCACCGCGGAGCGGCATCGAGACCGCTACGCCCTCCGGGAAGTTCTGAATGCCGATACCTAGGGCCAGCGTCAAAGCTCCCACCAGAGATGCCTCCGTTCCCCCGTTCGCAAGAGCCCCAAATGCGATCCCCACCGCTAATCCTTCCGGAATGTTGTGCAGCGTGATGGCCAGAACCAGCAAGGTGCTTCTTTTCCTCACTTTCGGATTATATCCCTCCGCTCCTCCCATCGGAGAATTGGGGTGAAGATGGGGTAGAATCTTATCGATTCCCCATATGAATACTCCGCCTAATAAAAATCCGAACGCAGCCGGAAACCAGTTCCCGATCGGATTGCCTTCCGACAGTTCGATGGCCGGTGCCAATAATGACCAGTAGCTGGCCGCAATCATGACGCCACCGGCAAACCCCAACATACTATCCAGCAAGCGCTGGTTCAATGTTTTTGTAACAAAAACAAGAGCCGCACCTAACGCCGTCATCCCCCAGGTAAACAAGGTGGCCAGCAATGCTTGGATGATGGGATTGAAATTCATAAAAAAATCTACCATGCAACAAAGAACTCCTTCAATGAAATTAATATGATACTGATACTATTTCCTAATGCGAGCGTTACATGCATTTGTCGGTGATAATGAAATTCATCTAGAGAATATGTACCCGCACTCGTCCATTCCGATGCATTTCAATGCAAATAATTATATATCATAAATTTCATAAAGTTGATAGATTGTTTTTCCGTGGCACCGGATCGGACCTGCCGTTTCCCCAGAACGCTCACCTTTAGGTAAGTACCTGTAAGAAAAGTGCATACTTACATCAAACCGGCGAGCCCTTTATACTCTAGAACATACATCATATCCAAGGAGGAATCATCTTTTGAAAACTCTCGTTATTGTAACGCATCCGAACATAGAAACATCGATCATCAATAAGCGCTGGGTAGAAGAACTCCGGCAATACCCGGATAAGTATACCGTTCACGAATTGCACAAAGCGTATCCGAACGGAATCATTGACGTGGAAAAAGAGCAGCAGCTCATAGAATCGCATCAAATTTTAGTTTTGCAATTCCCCGTTTATTGGTTTAGCTGCCCGCCGCTCCTAAAAAAATGGCTGGATGATGTTTTGACTTATGGTTGGGCTTATGGTTCGAATGGAGGCGATAAACTAAAGAAACGCAAGGTCGCATTAGCCGTATCCGCCGGCATTAAAGAGGAAGATTATCGGGAAGACGGAAGGTACCGCCACACCCTGGGGCAGCTGCTGGCTCCATTGGAGACAACGTTCTTATACTGCGATGCCGATTATCGTTCGTTCTATGCTTTCTATGGGCAGGAGAAGGAACCTGGCGGAAACGCGCCCGACATGGAGCCGTGGCCGCCCCAAAGCACATTGGATATAAGCGCCCGGCAGTATTTGAAGTTCTTAGACAACCTATGATGAGTTGCTGCAACAAAGTAAAAAAGAAGTATTTCCTGCTGTAGGAAATACTTCTTTAGTTACATCGGCCGTCGTCAAGCTTCACGCTGTACACCTTCCGGAGCGCTCAAACTGTTCTTCTCTCCCCATTCGCACATCATGTGTAATACAGGTATGAGAGAAAGTCCGCGTTCGGATAAAGTGTATTCCACTTTCGGGGGAACCTGGGGATATTCCGTCCGAACGATGAGATCATCCGTTTCCAGCTCCTTTAACATGATGCTAAGCGTTTTAAAGGATATGGAGCCGATGCTTCGTTTCAGCTCGTTATGCCGCATGATCTTTTTTTCTGACAGCCAGTACAGGATGATCATTTTATACTTGCCGCCGATTAAGGACAATGTATATCCAAAGCCGGTGTCTTGGGGTTTCACGCCGGTCGGTACGCAGGTTTCGCTTTCCCGCATAAGCCACACTCTCCTTCCGATCTGTTTCCAAAGCTCGATATTAGGATCATTTTATCACAAATACGATCCTGGAAACTCAGGAGAATCCCTTTCGGCATGAGAATCAACCAGCCCAGACGTCTTTTACATATTGTCCTGTCGATTCCAAACCCGACAGCCAGGCAGCAGCATATTCAGCATTCACGCCATGGCGCTCCTGATAGGATTGAATCAGCGTTTGTTCCACCTCCGGAGCCATCCGGGAGCCGTCGCCGCAAATGTACATTTGCGCTCCGCCCTCAAGCAGCGACAGCAATAACATTCCGTCTTGTTTCATCAAATGCTGAACATAGCATTTCTCCGCTCCGCTTACCCTCGAGAAAGCCGTATGCAACGTGACCAGCCCCTCCTGCTCTGCCCGCTCAAACTCCTCGCGATACAGGAAGTCCTGCTCCGGATTCCGGCAGCCGAAGTACAGATGCGCGGCGCCCAGCTCTTGACCTGCCTCCCGAAGCGCTTGTCTCGCTTGGATAAATCCCCTGAACGGTGCAACGCCCGTGCCTGGTCCGATCATGATCATAGGCGTCGCTGGATCCTCCGGCAGCGCAAAACCCGACTCGGGAGACCGTATAAACATCAAGACCTCCGCGCCCGTTTCCAATTCGGCCAAATAGTTCGAAGCAATGCCCCGGTATTCTCCCTTGCCGCTCCATGCCCGGTCCCGAACGACGCTAACCGTGACGCTTGCCGTATTCCGGCTAACTTTCGGTGAGCTGGAAATCGAATAATATCTCGGCTTCAATGGCGGCAGAAGCTCAAGAAACCGTTCAAACGGCAGTTCGCAGGCTTCATACCGCTCCAGCAGGTCGAGCATGGTGATCCGTTTGGTCCGAACTTCGGCCTGATAGCTCGCTTCCTCTATCAGTTCTTGGAGCTCTTTGGCATGCGGCGGACATACCGTGCTAGCGGCCATTTCCCGTATCTGCGCCCTTGTAGCCGGTTCCTGCAGTTCCACGCTGCGGGACAGCAGATCGTCAAGGCGGACAGGTATGCCGGTCGGCAAATGCGCGCCGCTTCTTCCTTCTGCAGACAAAATAAGATGGGAGCCCGCGTTCAGTTTGAATCTTCGAAGTACTCGCTGAACCAATGGCTTTGGATTGACCGGAAGGACCCCCAGATGATCGCCTTCACGGTATTCCGTTCCCGGCGGGAGCGAGATTTCGATATGCTGCGTGATCCTTCCGCTGCCCTCATGCTGCAGATTGCGGCTAAATACGATACGCCCTGTCACGGCGCGATAGGTTTCCGTCAACGGAACGGCGGCCGCACCCTGGACGAACTGAACGGACAAGGCGCTGCGTTTCTGTCCATGGACCGCCGTAACCGGCAATCCGAGCGCTTGCATCAAATCCGGCCATAAATGCTCCGTCCACTCATCGACTTCCCGCTCAAAATCGCCGCTTGCATCACTTTCGCCGCGCTGGATCAAACGCTGGCCCCCTTTGAGTGCAAGCTGCTCGTCGATGAAGCGGGGAATGCGCTGATACGTGCTTGCCCAGTTATGGTCTCCGCACCCGTATACCGCGTAACGAACGCCCTCAATTTCGGATTCGTTCGCGTTCTCGAGCCATTCCGTGAAAGCCTTGGCATTGGAAGGCGGTTGTCCGTTGTACGATGCAGTAACGATGACTACAACGCCTTCCTTCGGAAGCTTTCCTGCATATTCGTCCAGTGTGCCCACCTGGCTGTCGAACCCTTGATGCTTCGCAGCATCCGCCACCTCTCTGGCAATTCCCTCAGCCGTGCCCAGATTGGAACCGTACAATGCGAGCAGCGGCGTATGATGGGCAAATGCCGCCGAAGGATCGGACTTGGCATCATCCCGCTTCTTCGATTCGAGCGAAGCAACTTGACCGCCACCCGGTACCAGGAGAGCCGTCCCGTCTTGACGGCTTCGAACCTGAATACGGAACCCTTCCGGCTTCAGAGTGAGTGTTTCCTTCACTTTCAGGTCATACGGCTGGTTATCGATCAGTTCGAAATATTTGAGAACCAAACCAAGGACCAGGGTTGCTTCCTGCAACGCAAATTGCTGACCGATGCAGGCGCGTTGTCCGTTACCAAACGGTTTGTAGGCATCATGCGGCACCTGGCTCGGATCCTCGAAGCGTTCGGGTCTGAACGTTTCCGCATCGTCCCCCCACACCCGCGAGTCCCGATGGAGCCCTGGAATCAGGACGGTCACGCTGTCCCCTTTCTTCATGGGATAGGTTCCCCCGATCGCCGTATCTTCCTTTGCATACAAGGAGAAAGCAGGCGCCGTTGGCCATAAGCGCAGCGACTCGTTGAGTACCATGCGGACGTATTTGAGTTCCCTCACCTGGTTATAGGTCGGAACGGGATCTTTCAGTACGCGGTCCACTTCGCTGACCGCCTTAAACAAGGCTTCCGGATTTTTCATCAAATAATAAATGGCAAAGGACAGCAACCCGCTTGTCGTCTCATGTCCGGCGATCAGAAAGGTGATGATCTGGTAACGGATGTTCTCATGATCGAGAGACTCGCCTGTATCGGGATCGACGCCTTCCAGCATATGCGCGAGCAAATCCCCTTCTTCACCGCCGTGCTTTCTGCGATCTTGGATGAGCTCATCCACGAGGGAGAACATGAACTGGATATCCTCCTGAAACTGCCGTTTCTTTTTAATCATAAACATGTCCTGGATGCCCAGACGATGAAGCTGGTTCATGCCCTCATCCAGCGCCCGCACCATACTGTCGATAAATGGATGGTTGTCTTCGCGGTAGAAGCTGTTAAACCGGTAATTAAATCCGCAGAGGCCGATCGTATCCAGCGTCAAGCGCGTCATGTCGGCAGGAACGTCCACGGTTTCGTCCGGATTGAGCCGAGCCCATTTCTGGACCAGCTGCATGGCGATATCGACCATTTTCGTGTGGTAGCCTTGCATCGCGCGCTGGCTGAAGCTGGAGAGCAGAATGTTATGGGCTTTTTTCCAGTTTGGCTCCTGCGTGGCGCTCGTAAACAATCCATCCCCCGCGAATGGGCGGACATTCTGCAGCGGTGCCCAGATTCGTTTATCAAACCGCTTCTCGTCACAAGCATCCTTGACATATTCATGTCCCGAAACGTACAGTTCCTTGCGTCCGCCTGGATATTGAAATTGAAAGATCGGTCCGAGCTCGGAGGCAACTTTCACAAGCGATTGGACCGGTGCGGCGGAATCCAGCAGCGGCAGATTGCCGAGCGGACCGTAGGTTTTAGGCTGAGGCACTTCCTTGGTTTGTGTCATGCGATCTCCCCCCATCATCCCTGTCATCTCTTTGTATTTGCCCATATTCGGGCAGAATAATTCTCGTTCCAGAACCAATTGACCATTTTCGTAATATGGTCATTTTCATGTAAAAAAGGAGGATTCGACGCGGCATCGTTTGTTTTCACTTACAATGGCTGCCTGATCCTGCCTTTACCCTATCATGATATGGATATCCGCACATCTGCCGGAGGTCCGTAATATCGTATAGGTCCGCTGTTATTCGTTTATTACTTTTCAACCAGGAAGTGACCCGTTATTACAACTTTTGGACTATGAATCCAGAATATCGTTTGAACCGATATGGCCATAACCCTACATGTAAGCTGACATTCACGGATCTATGCTAGTGGATTAATCCGTGTTCCTCATTTTACTTGCTTTAGAGATACGATATGATTAATGCCTATTTTTCCTGCTCTCTTTGGGGGAATCGTGGTCCGTTTGTATTCCTTAAAACCCATCTTTTCGTAGAGTCTCATCGCTGGTACATTCGTATCGGCTACCTCTTCTATTAAAAACTCACGGTATGGAGCAGCTTCAAGAATATGGCCTATGATCAGCGAGCCTACCCCTTGTCCTCGATATTCCGCGGCCGTCCCCACAAACTCAATCGAACACTTCATCGGAGACGGATTCGCAAGTGGCGTTTCAAATTCCTTTTTCAAAAACATGTGCGCAAGGCTGCCCTTATATAATCCCAAATGCTTCCGCAGCTCTTTTTTGTTGAGTTTCACGGATAAAGAGGTGCCGTCCGAACATGCAGCCATTCCAGCCACTTTGTCGCCGGCAACGGCAACATAAAATTGGTCCAGGTTAAACATGTGCGCAAAGGCTCTGGCGATTTGCTCCTCATCTTTAGAGAAATACCCAAGCCATTGCGAGAACCCATCTGCAAAAATACGGGACATTTGAACTCTTGCATCCATTTCTAATTGATCGGCTTTCCTAACTGTAAACATAGTCACTCTACCTCCTTGAACAGGAATAATGTGAGTACGCTCGGTGATGGCATTACGAAGTTGTTTTTCATTATCACTTTCATATCAGCCAGGCCCTGCAATGCCGAATAAAACAACACGGCCATTTCATGGGCATCTCCAGGACGGAAATCGCCTGACTCCTGTCCCTTCTTAATAAGTGCGGCGGTAGAACGCAACAGCCGACCATTTACCTCTAAAACCTCAGCTTGTTTCCGATTGGCTCCATCACCGGAGAAAAACAGCTGATTCATGAGAATCAGCAAATTGGCAAGCTCTTCCCCATCCTGCATATCGTGATAAATTTCGTCAACAAACTGCGTCATGAGTTTTTTCGGCGAATCAGCGTCTTCGAAGGTTTGGATGATTTGGGTCAAGCCGTCAAGCGCAAATTCAACAAGTTCATTAAACAAGCTGTCTTTTGTTTTGTAATGCCGGTATAAAAGCCCGATGCTGATACCCGCTGCATCCGCTATGTCCTGTACATTCGTGGAGCCGAACCCTTTTTGAACAAAAAGCCGCATTCCGGCGGATTGTATTTTTTGTCTGGTTGCGTTACGCATTTCTTCGTATTGTTCCTTTGTACGTGGCAAGCTGCCCCTCCTTTTTATTGAGTGAGTTTTTACTCATTATAAAATGCTGATCTTGTATAATCAAGCCATAAACGATGGAATTAGCAAATTGGCCCCCAAGAGCAGTAAATCAAACCGCATGATTTCAAGATGATAATCGAAACTAGCGTTTGCAGATTCGCAATATAATTAGTCGCAGTTTTTTGTTGCATTAGAAACTTTTCTGTAAATGTTCACAGAATTTTCACTTACGAGGAGCTTTTCCCCATCCCTATAATTACAAAGGTAACTAGAAAGGATGATGAAAGTGCCAACAACTAAGAAAGAAAATTTCTATTTCGGTATAATGATGTGTGTGGGGATGGTCATCATGATGACCACCTACAATCTGATCACGAACGGATTGATCGGAAACATATCGCTTGCAGCCGTACTCATGCAGTTTGTTCTGGGCTTTATGATTGCCTTCCTGCTGGAGCTGTTTGTTGTCGGCCCTGCAGCCAAAAAAATCGTATTTTCCATAACGCGCAACAAATCCAGCAAAATTATCATGATCGTGGCAATGGCCTTTTTTATGGTGATTGGGATGGTGACTTTTATGTCCATGTACGGTCTGGCGTCCTCTTACTATGCCGACGGCCTGCCTGGTGAATCGCTGCTTGGAAGCTACTTCTCCATTTTCATTAAAAATTTTGTGTTTGCGCTGCCGCTTCAACTTCTCATTGTAGGCCCGATCGTGCGGTTCCTGTTTGGCAAGCTGAAAGCCAACCGCATGAACGAATCCCTCACGACCGTCTAGAATGTCGGAGTCTTCGCCATACTCATCAATAAAAGCCGCGATATGATCGCGGCTTTTTGAAATCCAGTATTCATCTGCATGGAGGATATTTCTGCGATCCATTCCTGGCTCTGTTCAGCCGAAGCTTCAAACTTGAGCTTCTTCCATGGCTTTACGAACATCATAATCGCGGATGTCGATATCCAGCGGCATGCGGAGCGCCAGCTTTGCCAGCTGATACCCTAGAAACGGACCCATCGTTAGTCCGGACGCTCCCAGCCCGTTTGCCGTAATCAGCCCTTCCCACTCGGGAACTGGGCCGATGACGGGAAGAAAGCCGGGCGTAAACGGACGAAAACCGACTCGCACTTCCTGAAACGTGCTGTCCGCTAAATCAGGCGCCAATGCCAATCCTTTATTCAGGATTTCCTGCATGCCGCCAGGGGTCACCCTTGTATCGTAGTCCTTGATATCATTTTCGTGAGTCGCCCCGATTACGATCCTTCGGTTATCGAAAGCGAGCAAATATTGATCCGAAGGCGGCATGATCACCGGCCAGTCTCCTGTATCTGGATGATCGGACACCTCTACATGCATGATTTGCGCTTTCTGATAGTGAACCCCAAAATGAATGCCTAAAGGCTGCAGCAGTTGTTTTGCCCAGGCGCCGGCACAGACGATGACTTCATCAGCCGAGTAGCGCTTGGATCCGACTTGGGCTCCAGTTACGCGGCTTGCCTGATACTTCAGCTCGGCATTCCCGTTTATTAGCTCGGCTCCGTGCCTTTGCGCTGATCGGATCAACGCATCTCGCAGTGCACGACCATCGACACGGGCGGCGCCGCTAATGTGAACGGAATGATAGCCTTCCTGGAGCAAAGGAAACCGTTCACGGGTTTCTTCCTGATTCAGCCGTGTGATCTCGCCGATTTCCGGAGCATCCGCTTTTCTCGTATGCGCCCGCTCGTCCATCTTACTGATTATGTTCACATCTTCATGAATGCTAAGAGCGCCGACTTGAGCGTAACCCGTGTCAGTCTCGCCCTCGCTGATAAGCTCGTTTATTAATTCAGGATAAAAGCGTGCTCCGGCTTTGGCCAATCGGTACCATGCCTGATTCCGCCTTTGCGACAGCCAGGGACATATAATTCCTGCCGCGGCATCGGTAGCCTGCCCTTGATCTTTACGGTCTATAACGAGGACTTCCGCTCCCATTTTGGCTAACTGATAAGCGGTCGATGCCCCCAGAATTCCAGACCCTATGACGATGACTTTCCTCATGTATGACATTCCCTTCCTCAAAGCACTGTATCCATTATAGCGAATGCAAGAAAAAAGTATAATGCACATCATCTCAGCGGTTTGAATCAGGCGGCTAAAACATGTCAGCGGAGCATTTCTTCCCTATAAAAGAAAATACGAAAAAGCCGCCAAATAGGCGACTTCACATCCATGTGATCTATGGTTGTTTTTACGGACCGGTTATTATTATTTTTCCATGACAGCAAAATAGTTTTCTTCATAGTCTGCAAAGTTGAACACTCTACCGGAAGGCATATTCACCACTTCGCCGACCGTGATATTGCGGCTGGTTAGATGGCTGTGCAGCGCATCGAAATCTTCGGTGAACAACATTAAAGAAGGTGTGCCCAAATGTAATCCCGGCGACATTTTGGCTACGAGCTCCTTATCATGCAGAATGATGCTTGTTTCTGCTTCCTTCGTTGGAGCGATTTCAATCCATCTCATTTCACCGTTGTTCTCTTCAGCGATAACTTCAAATCCTAGCATCTCAGTCCAAAACTTCACGGCTTGATCCTGATTGTATACATACACCATAATTTGACCAACTTTGCTAATCATCGATTCTACACTCCCTCGTATAAGTAAATGAAATGTTAAACCAGCCTGCTTCTATGACTTCCTTGTCTCTTCAGATCATAACATGCCAGATGTAAGTATATTTCTTATCAATTGCGAATTCAGGTTAATTATTGGTTGAATTTCGTAATTTAGAAAATATAAAAAGAAGTGCCCGCAGAAGTTTTGACGGGCACTTCTTCACTTGCTCCAAAATTGGTAATCTAGTGAATTATTTAATAGGGATACTCACCTCAAGATCTTTCAAGTAATTTTTGACGATCTCTCCGTTCTTATCCAGTTTGAATTCGCCTGAAGCTGCATTGGGATCTTTGAATTCAGGTGTGAACGGCTTCATGAAAATAGATTTTGCGCTTGCATCCGGAGCCTCCAGAATGAAGTCGTAATAGAAATCACCGTTCTTGTTGTTCTCATCGGTGCCTCTTCCCGATATTCGCTCCAGTTCATTACCTTGATCATCAAAGAAATCATACAGGATCGTTGAATCATGTCCGCCCTTCAGAACGAACTGAATTCGGGTGGAGTGAGCTGTTGAATGAACCTGCTTTAGCGTCAAGCGGAGATCATCCATTTTTTTAATTATGTTAGGCAGAAGAACAACCGGTTTGTTCACCATTTTTTGAATAGGAATCTCCAATGTGAACGGTTTTTGAACACCTTCCAGATGTATTTTAGCCGTTAACTTGAACTCGTCAGGAAAAGCTTCAAGATTACCTCCAAGCAGGGAAGCATCGCTCAGTATCATAATCGCATGATTCGCATCTGTACCCGGTGATGTGCTTACGCTTGGTCTTTTCGACAAATCCCCTCCCGCAAATTCGTGTATGGATTTACCGTCAATGAAGACGTCCATTTGGCGGATAGAACCTTTATCATGGATATATTCACCCATCTGCTCATCCCAATGGCCACCGGTTAAACTGCCGGAAAGTCCTTTACCGCTTCGCTGCAGTTCAACTTCAACATGGTTGCCGTCGTATAAAGATTTGGACACTCCAAGGGTAATCCCTTGTTGGGTATCGCTAACTACCTTGGATTCGTCTTGGACCATGCTGGACGCTTGAGGCTTTGTTGCCGTTATACTCGCCGCTTGAGCAGTTCCCCATACTGCTCCACCCAGAATCATACCTGTCAGTGCCACGGTACTCATTACTTTAAACATTGTTTTCATGTTTTTTTTTCTCCATTCGATTTCTATTTTTTATGTTCGTTCGCTATTTAACCAAAAGGCGAATCTCAATATCTTTCATGTATTGTTTGATGATGTTGCCTTTGCTGTCCAACTTATATTGACCGGAGGTGTCATCTTTCAGCTCAGGCTTAAAGGGCTTTATGGTCAATGAGTTCACATTTTTGCCCAGCCCATCAAGGAGGATATCATAATAGTAATCACCTTTTTTATTATTCTCGTCGGTCCCCCTGCCACTGATCATGTTAAGCTGTCTACCTTGATCATCCACAACATCAAAGGAAATCGAATTCTTTCCAGGACCTTTTAGGATGAGCTGTAATCTTGTCGAAGTAGTCGTAAGGGCAGCCTTGTTCAATGTCATGCTTAGACCATTCGATTTCTTGGTGACATTTGGCTTTAGAACGATCGGCTTACTTGAACCTTTTTTTATCGGAATATCCAACTTGAAGGGTTTGCTTACACCTTCAAGGGAAATTGTGGCATTGAGCTTAAATTTATCGGGAAAAGCCTTGATGTTTCCTCCAAGCTGTGAAGCGTCCGTCAAGGTAATGATCGCTGTGTTCGGATCAGCGCCTGCTTGCCAGCTTAAACTTGGTTTTTGCGCCAGACTTCCGGTCTCATGGATTGATTTTCCTTCGATCAGGATGTTCATATTGCTGATGGAACCTTTCTCCATAATATATTCACCGGTCTTGCTATCCCGCTTCCCTTCCGTAATTCCACCAGTAAATCCTTTGCCACTCCGATTGATCGTAATGCTGACATGGTTCCCGTCGTATACTGCCTTGGTTACCCGAAGAGTGATTCCGGATTGTGTAACAGTTATGGCTGAAGCAGCAGCCATTATCTGCGCAGAATTGCCGCTGACACTAGCCTTATCGGCGGCTGCGTCAGCATGACCCAAGACTGTTCCCCCAAGAAGCATCGCAGCGAGTGCTGCCGTAGACATGACTTTACATATTTTTTTCATAGGATCTCCTTGAAATGTCTTTTTATATTTTTACCATTGAACGTCATAGAGCTTCTCCAAACCGAGATGATCCACTGGAATGGTAATCTCCAATTCCTTCAGGTACGTCTTGACTATTTCTCCGGTACTATCGACTTTGTACAAGCCGCTGTTAGCTACGGGATCTTGAAAGACGGGCAGGAATGGCTTGATCGTTATGGATTCTGGCGCATCCTCAAACCGGTCAAACATCAACTCCAGCCGCTGTTGTTGTTGTCGATCATCCCGGTAGACTCCCTTCCCGGAAATCCGGCCGAGCTCTCTCCCCCGATCATCCCAAACCTCGAACAGCAAATTATGCTCACCAAGCCCAAGCTCCCCTGACTTGTCCGTGCGTTCCAGATTCAAGATGAGATCTGTGGTGATTGGAGTGAACTTCAGCTGCTCCAGCGTAATTTGAAACCCGTTCCATTCTCTTGTTTCTCCAGACGAGACCGTAATTTGATCTGCATTTTTCCGAACAGGTACATTAAAGATATAAGGGGCATCAATTCCTTCAAGCGTAATTTTGGCAGTCAACTGGAATTGATCCGGCAAGGATTGATTATGATTTTCTGAATATGAAAAGCCTATGAGTTCGTACAGTACGACGTTGGGATCCGAAGTCGGCTTGCCAATCAAACCCGGTTTATCGCTTAGGCCGGGGTCATGGATGGAGGTGCCGTCTATGAGCATCTCCACATCGGTTATGGCTCCTCTTTGAAATCTAAGCGTTGTATCCATGTCCTCCTGGATAACTTCAACATCCGATATCCCCCCGGTAAATCCTTCACCCTCCCGCTTCACCGCCAGGGACAAACGAGTCCCGTCATATACAACCTGCGGTATTCGAAGGGTCACACCTTGGTGCGTTACGCTAGCGTTCGGTTCAGCTGCCAAACCTCGCTCCCCCGCTGTTTGAAGCCCCAAATCATCGGCTAACCTGAAAATACTGCTGATCAGCGGAATTTTTTTTAGCGATTCTGCCATTACCGGTGATACGTAAGCACTGGTTATCAACGCAATCATGGCCGCCGCGGCCGTAGTTGCTACCATTCTGCGTATCTTAGTGGAACGATGTTGCTGATTCGATCTCGTTGACATCGGAAGATCTGTCAGAGAAGCGTAAACCTCATCCTGATGGCGGCGAATCATATCCGGAACCTCGCTCCGTGGCCCCTTCCCTATCTCCCGCAGTTCTTTATCCAAGTCAAAAGGATTCATAGGCCAGCTCCCCCTTCCGATTTTGTTTTACCTGGTCAAACAATATTCCCCGCGCTCTGTGAAGACGCGCCCTTACAGCACCATCCGTAATATCAAGCACACTTGCGATTTCCTTAATGGGCAAATCCTGAAAATAGAACAAGTGTATAACGATTCGAAGCGATTCATCTAAGCGTTCTACCGCTTCACGAAGATCCAGCTTGTGGCTGTCTTCATAATAATCGGATGTTCGTATGCGCTCAGGCACTTCTGCCATGACTACGGTACGCTCTCTGCTTCGAAGCAGCTGATTGCATTCATTGATCAGAATCCGAATCACCCAGGTTTTAAAGTACTTTGGTTTTTGTAATGTAGATAAAGATTTATATGCTTTAAGTGTTGTCTCCTGAAAAGCATCCGCACAATCTTCATCGCGTTTTAGAATGGACTTCGCCAAGCCGTACAGTTCGGGTTCCAGCCTCCGGAAGAGCCGGATAAACGCTTCACGATCTCCTCGCTGCGCTCTCTTGACTTCATGTTCCGATTCTCGCACGATATTCATCTCCTTTTGAGGGCCCTCTATAAGATTAGATGGACGAGCATACCAAAATGTTATATTTATCGATAAAAAATTTGATGGATACCCGTTTGACACAAATTACGTTCATCGTTACTATTATAAATGACTTATTGGTTTTTTTAAAAACCAATAAGTTCAAATTGTAAAATTTTTAAAAGAAAGTGGGTTCACCAACATGTCAGATCCATCTGCAATTGTCCGTAACACCTCAGAAGAAAGAGCTTTTGCTATTAAAGACATCCTTGCGCCATTGCTTGCCGTCATCATCGGCACCTTCATGGTCCTTTTGGACAGCACGGTCGTCAATGTCGCCGTACCTACGCTGGTTCAATATTTTGATAGCTCTCTGCATACCATTCAATGGTCGATCGCCGCATACACGCTTGCATTGTCCGCGGTCATCCCTCTCGCGGGATGGCTATCGGATAAATTTCAGCCCAAACGGGTGTTTCTCATATCGATCGGATTGTTTACGATAGGATCCGTGTTATGTGCTTTTGCCCAGACAGCCGAGCAGCTTATCGCCTTTCGTGTTATTCAAGGTATGGGTGGCGGCATGGTGTCGCCGATCGGAATGGCGATGGTATACCGTTTGGCACCTCCTGACAAAAGAGGTTCTATTATAGGGATGTTTGGAATTCCTTTACTGCTTGCCCCAGCGCTCGGTCCCGTATTATCCGGATGGCTGATTGAGTTTGTCAGCTGGCAATGGATATTTCTGATCAATCTCCCCATTGGCATGATCGGACTATTCGTGGGCATCAAACATCTGCCTTCCTTTTCAGAAAAAGAGGCTCCGTCTCTGGACATTGTCGGCATGCTTCTTGGGCCTGTAGCTTTTGCCATGATTACTTATGGAGTCAGTGAGGGAGGGGTAAGCTGGACTTCCGCCAAGACTTTATCCGGTCTGATCATTGGTGTGTTAGCACTTGTTCTTTTCATATGGTCTTGTTTGAGACAAGAACAGCCTTTGCTTGAGCTGCGTGCGTTCAGATCGACTGATTTTACACGTGGTATCATCATCTCCTGGATCATGCAGGCAGCGATGTTCGGTTCCGTGCTTCTATTCCCGCTGCTTCTTCAGCAGATTAGAGGTTTCACTCCGCTGACGACCGGGCTCATCCTGCTGCCGCAGGCAGTCGGTTCCATGATTTTTATGCCTATGGCCGGAAGGCTTTTTGATAAGGTGGGCGCACGTCCTCCGCTTGTGGCCGGAATGACGCTGATGACAGCGGCGTTGTTCACGATGTCTTTTGTTCGAACCGATACCCCTTTACTGCTGATCATGATCGTATTGTTCTTCATGGGCTCCGGCATGGGGTTATCGATGATGTCCCTGAATACGCATGTATTAAATGCAATCCCTAAGAGCCTTGTAAGCCGGGTTACTCCGCTAACAAGTGCATCGCAGCAGGTCATCGCTTCGTTTGCCGTAGCCGGCTTCACGGGATATTTATCTTCCCGGATGACATCAAGCCTGCCGAATAACCCTGTTGGAACCAACCCTATGGATTCCCATGCTGCATCCTTTGCGGACACCTTTTTCCTGGCTGCCTGCATTGCTTGCGCGGGACTGGTTCTCAGCTTATTTCTTAGAAAACCCAAACAAATAACCGATGTATTCTTCGTTCCATTGAACAGCAGACATAATAAGCCACAATAACCGTTACACATAGGAGGAACTTACTTGAGAATCGGAGAAATGGTTATCATACTATTCATTATCGCGCTGGCTATAATTACGATTTGGGGCCAAAGATCGAAGAAAAGCCCGCTGATTTACTCGTTAATCGCGCTATATATCGTTACGGTTGTGCAGATCATCGTTGAGGATTGCCGGTGGCAAATGATTCCTTGTTATGCGGCTTCCGTTATCCTAACGATTTGCATCATTTTTAGAAAACCCAAAAAGAAACCGCGCAGTAAGAGCGGGAGAAGATGGATAGCCGGGTTGTGGACCACGGTATTGCTCCTATACGCTTCGGTCATGGTCGCACTGCCTCTCCTGCTCCCTGTATTCGCATTTCATCAACCTTAGGGAACCTATAGTGTGGGAACTGCGGTATACCACTTTATTGACAATCACCGGCCCGATGAGTATTCTGCCGAACCGACGGATCACCGCGAGCTGATGGTACAGTTATGGTATCCCTCCGAGCCCGAAACGGGGGAAGAAGCCGCACCCTATATCCGTAATGTAACAGCGATTACACAAAGTCTCGAACAGGCCTTGTCCTTCCCTGCCTGGACGTTAAGCCATTTGGGTCTCGTGGAGACCCATGCCTACAGCAATGCCCCGCTGTCTACCACGGAGCAGGAATATCCGATCTTGATCTTTTCACATGGCATGACAGGTTTCCGCAACCAGAATACCTTCCAGATTGAAGAGCTGGCCAGCCATGGATATATCGTGGTTGGAATCGACCATGTCTATGATGCGGCTGCAACCGTATACCCGGACGGCCGGGAGATTTTGATCAACAAGCACCAGCTTTCTGGTTTTGAAGCGCTTGACGAGCACATGGCATTATGGACTCAGGATGTATCCTTTATTTTGAATCGGCTGGAACAAATGAATAGACAGGATGAACAGGAACGTTTTACCGGCCGTCTTGATCTGGAGCGAATCGGCATGTTCGGGCATTCTTACGGCGGTGCCGCTGCAGCCCAGATGCTGCTGAAGGATTCTCGTATCAAGGCTGCGATCAATATGGATGGAACCTTATATGGAGACCCCATGCCGAGCACGGGACTGAATAAGCCATACCTACAGATGAATGGAGAGAAGAGTATCGATAAGTCGATATTCGATAACTCGCTGGATCAAGCCATGGCGCAAAGCGGCCATACACGGGAGTATTACGAAGATTTTTGGGAGGAGACGGTAAGGCGTCGCATGAATGCTCTGCAGGGGGGCGGATACACGATGACGATACCGCATACTTCCCATATGAGTTATACGGATTTTCATCTGTTCTCTCCGCTGCTGCCTAACCCGGGAGAGAATCCAGAATCGGTTCATCGCATCATAAACGAGGTAAGCGTTGCTTTCTTTGACCAGCATCTCAAGGAAATACGGGATAACGCAATGAATGAATTATCGAAGAAATATCCGGTTATCGAGCTCGTTCAAGATTGAGGCGCCGTTCTTGTGCCTGTGGATTAGCTCTGCAAAAAACGATATGATAGTGATCGAATCCGGTTTGTTTGTACATCGTTAAGGGGGCCGCGCTATGAGTTTGTTAAAAGAAAAAATATTGCAATCGGCTATTCGTTCCTTTGCCGAAAAAGGATACCAAGCGACTTCGATTCAAGATATCGCGGATGATTGCAGCATTGCTAAAGGCTCAATCTATAAATACTATGGTTCCAAAGAAGAGCTGTACATCCGTATTCTGGAGAAACGACAGCAAGATATGATTGATGCCGTAGAACAGATCCGCAAAAAAGGTTTATCCCGCAGGGAAACTTTTCTTGAGGAGATCGCTTATCAGTTTGATTTTTTCATCGAGCATGGATATTATATATCGCGTGATCATAACGAGCTCCCACCGGCGAACAGTGACAAGATCGGTACCGTCATCCATCAGCTTCAATTGAATATGTTTCGTTATTACCAAGATATTTTGCTCCGTCATTACGGGGATTTGATAGCGGAATGGAAATGGGATGCTACAGCCGTCTTTAACGGATTGATCCGCGAGTATACCTTTCATGTCTTGTTTGGATTCAAACCGCTCATCCAAAAGGAATTAGCTGTTTTCATTGCTGAGCGAATGGATGATCTTGTACTGGGATTGGAAAAACGTGATCCTCGTCCCCTGCTCACCGACGAACTCATGAAGGAATATTCGATGATTGATCTAGAAGCACTTACCCATACGCAAGAAATTCGAAGAACGGCGTTGATGGATACGATCGAGTCGATTATCCCCGATATGTCCACTACGAATTCTAGAAAAAATGACTTGTCTGAGGTAACGGCAATGCTGCGGGAAGAGTTCTCCGCAGAACGTCCTCGACCCTTTTTGATCCAAGCGCTGCTAAAGGATCTGTCTTCGGAGAACGAGCTGACTTTTTACACGAATCAGCTGCTCCAGTTGATTCGAGAAGGCAATTAAGGTAGAGTTCAATTGAAATCAAGCGAGACTGGGTTTTCTGTAAGATTACCTAGATGATATAACAATAAAATGTTAAAAAAAGCTGCCGCTAATGAGCGGACAGCTTTTTTTGAAATTTACTATAAAAAAACATGGGCTAGCTAATCCATACTCCCGCTTCTTCCCGGGATAACCGCCTTGTTCTTTCTTATGCTTCTTGATTGCCTTCTAGCTCAACGATTTTCGTTGCGACATTTTCGCAAAATGCACGATCATGCTCCACGAACAGAATGGTCGGTGCATATTCCAGCAATAGCTCTTCTATTTGCATACGGGAAATAACGTCAATAAAATTTAGCGGTTCATCCCAAATATGCAAATGAGCCTGCTCACTAAGACTTTTGGCGATCAGGACCTTCTTCTTCTGTCCCCCGCTATAAGTCGAAATATCCTTTTCGAATTGGAGCCTCGAGAAATCGAGCTTCCGCAAGATGGATTTAAACAAGCTCTCGTCAATTCCACTGCTGGTGGCATATTCCGACAAACTGCCCCGAAGATGGGACGTGTCCTGGGATACGTAGGATATTTTCAGCTGACGATCCCTGCTGAGATGTCCCGTGTACTGCAGATCTTCTCCGCATATTAATTTCAGGATGCTGGATTTTCCTGATCCGTTTTTACCCGAAAGGGCAATTCGCTCCCCTTGTTCGATCGTGAAACTTACGTTCTCACACACCGTCTTGGAGCCATACGAGATGGATACATTCTCCAGCTCGGCCAGCTGCTTTTTGTGGTACTCGAGCTGGGAAATCGCAAGACTCTCGGAGCTCTCGATGTTTTTAAGGAGCTTCGATTTTTCTTCAATAGCGGATTGTTGCCGCTGCTCCAGGTTTTTGGAGCGTTTCATCATTTTTGCTGCCTTGTGGCCAATATAGCCTTTATCGACTTTGGAGCCGGAATTTCTGGTGCCGTTTTTTGTTTTTTCTACTTCATGCGACCAATTTCCCGTTCTTTTGGCAGAATTGGTTAACCGTTTAATGTCTTTCCTGAGTTTCTCGTCACTGGCAAGCTCAAATTGATCCTGTCGCTTTTTATTTTCCCACCATGCGGAGAAATTGCCCTTTTGGATCTCGATATTGGTTTTATTGATGGACAGGATGTGGTCGATACAGTCATCCAGGAATGCTCGATCGTGAGATACCAGAATGTACCCGCTTTTTTTGTTGAGATAGTCGCTGACCGATTTTCTCGCATGGATGTCAAGATGATTGGTCGGCTCGTCGATCAACAGGAAACGGTTCTCTTTGGTAAAGAGCGCCGCCAACATCACTTTGGTTTGTTCTCCGTTCGACAATGATGCATAAGGCCGATACAGAACATCTTCCGATACCTTCAGCAAGTTAAGCTCGCGCACGATTTGCCAATGAACATACTCCGGATAAATCTCTTCGATTACATCCTGGGTAAGGTATTCCTTGTGCTCGACATGGTAAGGAAAATAGTCGAAGCTCACGGCGGACGAAATATTCCCGCTGTATTCATACTTGCCCTGCAGCAGGTTCAAGAACGTGGTTTTCCCTCTGCCGTTTCTTCCGGTAAATCCTAATTTCCAATCGGTATCGATTTGAAAGCTCACATTCTCGAATATAGGATCATAACTGCTTTCATAAGCAAAGGTTAGGTTCGTTACATTAATTAATGACATTTTACTCATTCCTCTATGGCGAAATTTCAGAACGAAAAAAGCGCAGATAACACCAGATCCCCGGTGCTATCCACGCTAACGTTAACCTAACTATACCATAAAGAAACCAAGCGATTGATCAAGTCATCGCTAAGCATGCCTGTATATGAATATAGAAGGATAAAGTTCCGGTATCTGATTGGTTATGATGTGAACCTTGTCTAGTGTTCCCCGTTTCGACAGGTTCACATAAACATCTACAACCTCTAAATCAGTCATCGCTTTATCCCTCCTCTGTATGATCACTCATTATAGTCCGAATATAAAAAAAACTTAACATGAAAACCTCCCATTGGTCAACCTGCTCGGGTGTCTCGCTCAAAATTCTGAACGAAGGCCCATGAATTATTTCCGACTTTCCGATCTTGCGCAAATAGCGGGTTGCTGTTAGGATAATTCGAGTGGCAGCTAGCTGCCTAATCATATGGATCGAAAAGCAGGTGACCGATTATGAATTTGTTAAAAGAATTTAAAACCTTCGCACTCAAGGGAAATGTGCTGGATTTGGCCATCGGGGTGATCATAGGGGCAGCCTTCGGCAAGATCGTATCTTCGCTCGTGAGCGATATCATTATGCCGGTGATTGGCTTGCTTCTTGGCGGTGTGGATTTATCAGGGCTGAAGGCTACCATCGGGGACGCAACGCTGACTTACGGAGTCTTCCTTCAAACCGTCGTGGACTTCCTGATCGTCTCCTTCTCGATATTCATGTTCATCCGCACGCTCAACCGCTTCAAACGCAAAGAAGAGACCAAAGCCGAAGAACCGCCGGCTCCGTCGAAGGAAGAAGTTTTGTTAGCTGAGATTCGCGATTTGCTGAAACAGCAAAACCAGGCCTCCGAAAAATAAAACAGGATTCCATTAGAACGTGTTTTCAAGATGAAAACACGTTCTTTTTTTTGATCCACTACGGATAACATGGCGATCCCGACCTTATATGATATTGACAGATCCGAATCGCTAGAATTATAATTCATACTAACCCTACTAATATAGTATGTTTTAAAAAACGACAATTAACCGTCCAACCTTGGGCTGCCCGGAAAAGGAGAGATTCCACATGCCAAATGTTCAAACGTTTAAAGCTACCGCTCAATTGCAAGAAGGGGTAAAAGTCATAACGAAAGCAAGACAATTCGAGCTGGTCATCGATGAGCCTCAAAGTCTCGGCGGTACGGATACCGGAATGAATCCCGTAGAAGCCTTGCTTGCTTCCTTGGGTGCATGCCAATCGATCGTGGCCCGCGTTTATGCGCCGAAATTCGATGTAGTGCTCGAGGATTTCAGGGTAGACGTCGAAGGCGACTTGGATCTGGACGGATTTTTTAACCGCTCCGAGGTACGCCCCGGATACTCCGACATTCGATATACGTTTTACATCAAGACACCATCGTCCGCCGATAAGGTGGAGTCGTTCGTGGCATTCCTGGAGAGTAAGTGCCCTGTGGGCGATACGATTGCTGCGCCGGTGAATCTTAAGCTGAATCGCATCGTCATCGAAAACTGAACTCATGTACATAGAGGGAGGCAAGACTTGCACACAGCAGTCCTGCATCCCTCTTTTATCTTATGCTTAAGAACTTGAGTCTATGCTGGGCTCTACCTTCCAAATCTACAATCGCGCCATCTGACCACCTTTGATCTCTAAAGGCTCGCCGTCTACGCTAATCCACACGTTTAAGGCACTGGGGTTATGGATCATTCGGCTATCTGCCGAGAAACGAAGTTGGTCCAAGGCACTGCAGTATGCATAGATCTCGGCATTCGTGGCATACCAGATATCATTCCGCCCGCCGATCATGTCCCCGAATCGATCCACGAGATCCCAATTCCGGTCGTTCTCGAACTCGTAACTGTGGCCCCACACGTACAGGATGGCCATCCTGGAGAAAATCTGCTGCATATCCACGAACTTCTCCGCGTATTCCACCATTTCTTTATGATGACAAGTCGGATGCCAACGAAGCCAATCATCGGGCTTATGAAACGAGCCGTGGCTGTTTACCGTGCGAGCGTATTCCATGCCGACATATCTTAAAAGGCCGATCACTTGTTCACTGTATGTGCCGAACGGATAACTCATTCCCTTAATGGGGTAATGAACCAAAGCTTCTAACGCTTTCCGGTCCTCTACGACCTGCTCCACCACTTGTTCGGTAGGAATTTGCTCCAGGAAGGGATGATCCACGGTATGCGCGGATACCTCATGCCCCCGGTACAAGGATGCCACCTCCGAAGGGTCGATGTATCCGTCTTTGCCAAGCGTTCCGCTGTTCAAATGAAACGTGCCCCGTATTCCGTACTCATTCAGCTTCTTGACCAATTTTCGATCATGTTCGCGGCCATCATCAAAGCTAAGCGTCAGTGCCTTCTTGGCGTCATTCGGAAAACGGTCATATTGTATGCGCATTCAAGTTCCTCCCATTTAAGATATTGACGCATCATATCCTATTAAGTTTCATTATACGATGATTGACACCGGGACATCTATTATTTCCTGTTTACGGCATATAGGAAGCGAACATAGCCGATCTCTGCCGCATTTTTCATCAGCTCGACATTAAGCCAGGCCGCCAGCTTATGAAAGGGTTGATCCGTGAAAGGCCACTTGGTTCGTTCCGTCGAAAGAAAAGCATCGTCCGTCAACGCCGCCGCTTCACGTTCCCATCGCAGTCTCAAATCGTTAATCCGCTCTCTGGCCTCTTGAACGCTCCCAGCAGAATGGATATCGTTGCGGGTCATCGCCCCGTTGCCAAACGAATGGTTCAGCACCATCGTCCACCAATAGGTGATATGCCATGTCAGCCAGGTTATGCTGGGCGGGCCGATGTCGTACTCCTCGGATTCCGGCCATTCCGCGCGCCAGATTCCGGATTCGCGATAAACATGAAGCCCCTTCGAGGCAGGCCGCCAAAAAAACTCCTCGTCTTCAAGGCCCGTGAGATGCAAATTAAGCATCTGCCAAGCGATTTGGAACTGGAAATCAAGGGTGTTTCGAAGGATACAAGGCGGGTTAGCCGTATTTTTGTCCTGCATATTACATTCCTCCGTTATCGTTTTAAAAAAATATAGACGTTATTAATATTCGTCTATCAATTTAAGGATATAATAAGCGATTGTTTATCACCAGTCAATCCATGGATCTGAACATCAGCAAACAAAAAAGCCGCAAAGATGCGGCTTATCTGGTGCCCATGCCCGATTCGGATAAACGGGTGGCTTTGACGATATAGGAAGCCAGTCCGGGGATCATTCGGACGATGCCGGGATAGAAGCGATTGCTTTTGGCGAAAGCCAGATTCTGAATTCTTCTCGCCCTTCGAAGCAGCTGCGCAAAGGTGCGATGGGCGTCGTGCGTGTACTGATTTTGCCATTGAGCGAAGTTGATTTCTCCGTTTAAATATTTGTCGGTCCAGCCGGAGCACAGCAGAGATGAACGCAGGGCAACCGACATTCCGTCTCCGCAAAGCGGCGGAAGCATCAGCATGGCATCGCCGATGTGCGGATATTGCGACCAAGGTTCCGGTTTGTCGGATAAACGAAGCGGGGCAATCGATACCTGGGTGCCCTCAACCGCCTCTCCTTCAGCCAATCGTTCAGTTAACCTATTGTTCGAGCGCGATGCGGCTTTGAGAATTTCGGGTACCGATTTGCCGCTTCCTTGTACCGATTTCAAGGTCAGCAATGCAGCCACGTTGACCTTCCCATTCTCGACCGGCGATATCCCGACATAACCGCCATCGCAAAAATACAACTCCACCCTGGAAGGCACTGTTATGCCGGCAAAGTGCGATTTGACACCGACATATACGGTATCATCGCGATATGTTTCGGCTGAAGCAACACCGCGCGGCTTCTTAGTGCCGTAGGCTCCAATGACGGCTCTTGCCTCATACCGAATCTGCTCGTTCCCTTGCCTCGTTTCGACTTCATATCGATGATCGCCCCGCTTCCGGATCTCGGTCACGGTAGACCCCGTTACAATCTCCGCACCCGCGCTCAAGGCATTCTCATGCAATAGGCGATCCAGCTCGTAACGGCTGATGCCGGTAGCTTTACCCGGTAACGGAGCGGTGATGACGCCGCCATGAGGCATCACGATAGAGGCATGATTCATCGCAGCGGGATTCACCTCTTGGACTTGAAGATGGACACCCAGATATTCCAGCATCTCTCGAGTCTCTGGGGACATGAATTCACCGCAGGTTTTGTGGCGCGGAAAGGATTGGCGATCCAGCAGGATCGTACGATGCCCCTGCTTGGCAAGCTGCAGGGCACAGCTCGTGCCGGCAACTCCCGCGCCGATGACCATCACATCGGCTTGCTTTGACATATGTGAACACCCGCCTTTTTGCTTGCATGAAGAATTTAATCATCGGTTTCGGCAACCGATTATGTCTTCCTATCGTTCGGGATAACAACGGAATAGCGGAACAATGGCTTCCATCGATAGGTCAAAGTGGCGTGATTAAGCTGCTCTTTCAGCTCCCTCCAATCTCTCCCTTTAAACCCCTTGGCAACCGATAACGGCCCATCGTGACGAATATAACGATTGCGTGAGATGAGACGCGTTGTGATCCAGACGGCCGCGTAAGGCACAGGATGCCGATGGATATCGTTAATGACGACGCCATGAACGGAGGTTCGCAGCATATGCGACACGATCTCCATGAGCTGTTGTCCCTGAAAATGGTGGATGAACTGGGATCCGGTCACGATATCAGCCGACGCATCGGGCAGTTCCTTAACGTCCGCGCGGCGTACATGAACCCTCGGTTCATGACGAAACAGCCGTCTCGCCTCTTCGCAGGCTTCTTCCGTCACATCGACTAAGGTAATGCTCAGCTCCACGCCCATTTGATCCGACCATTGCAGCAGCTTCCGGTTCACATCGCCGGAACCCGCGCCAACATCCATGATGCTAAGGGTATACGGACAGCCGATCGATTTCCAGAGCTTCACCACGCCGTCCAAGGTCGGGCCCGGTGCCGCGAATATGCGATTCAACCGCCTTAAATGCCGGAGCGCTTCGCTCAGCTCTTCTCCGCCCATGGTAAAGTCATCCATAAGCTCATCTTCTTGTGCCCGGATCGACAGCGTTCTAAAGAAGGACATGGTCCTGCTCCTTTACCGATGGCGCATATGCCTTCACATAGGTAAAACGCATAAGCTCCGCCGCCAAGCCAGGTCCGAAAGCCATGGCTACTCCTTCCGTCGAAGCTTCATTCCGTTCTTTCATCTTCTGGCGCATCGCGTTCAGCACGAACATAATCGTCACGGAAGAGAGGTTGCCTGCCGTTCTTAGAATCTCCCGGCTGTAGTGGGTTTGCTCGTCGGTCAAGCGCATTACTTCCTGCACCGAATCTACGATGCCCCGGCCGCCCGGATGGATCGCCCATAATTCCGGAAGCTTGTCGCCTCCCAGCAGAACACGAAGCTCTTCCTCCAGATGAGTACCGAGCAATTTGGGAATACGCGGCGACAGGAAAAGATCAAAGCCCGTATTGCCTACCTCCCACGTCATATCCTCCGTTGAATCCGGGAGCAGGACGGAATATCCCGTGCCGAGCTCCACATAATGCCGATGCTCTGCTTCCGGCTGACCGATGACACAGGATGAGGCACCATCGCCGAAGAATGAGGCCGCAAACAATGCTTCCCTCTCCCGAACCGGCTGGAAGTGAAGCGTGCAAAGCTCGACGCACACGACCAGCACCTGCGAACCCGGCGCCCCGCTCACAACATCCCGCGCCATTTGGATCGCTTTAAGACCAGCGGCACAGCCTTGGAAGATTAACGGCAAACGATTGACCCGCGGAGAAAGCCCCAGCTTCCGGATCAACAGAACATCCATCCCCGGCTGGTATTGACCCGTGCAGCTGACCGTAATGAGATGCGTAATTCGATCCGGAGACATGCCGGCATCTTTCAATGCCTTCTCGGCAGCTTCCACGCCAAGCGGAAGGGCCTCTCTCTTATATGTATCCATACGCTCTTCGGTTGTCGGAATGACGGACGCGTCATGGGAGTTCAAATATCGGCACTTCTCCAAGGGATCCAGATAGTTGGATTCGCAAGTATAACGAGTTTCGACACCGCAGGATCGAAATACTCTTCGGGCAAAGCGGGCCAGATCGGGTCTGTCCTGCAGCGTGGATGCGATTAATTCTGCGATATCCGACTGAGCTACGGAATGCACCGGCAATGCCGTGCCCATCCCGAGAATCGCGACATCGGATCTACCGTTTGTTTGCTTCATGCTCAAACCTCCTGCAGTCTTGGAATTATACATGATTACCCACCCGGGGGCTTTTTGAATTCGTTTAACTTCTATTTGAGGTTAGGATAACCCGAACATGGCAAATCATATCCAATTCAAACCAAATCACTTGTAAAATCGCATCCGCAAACAAAAAAAACCACGATCACGTGGTTTTTCAGACTCGACGATCCTTGTCATCAAAGGAAAAGCAATGGCTGTTGATCCTGAACGGATGAACGCAATAGATCTACGGTTATATTACTTGCCGGGTTCAGCTTCGTCATCCTGACTTCCCAGAACTTCCGCATGGGCAAGAAGAACCCATTGGTTGGATTGGTCGTAACCGGATACCTCGGCAACCACACGATATCGAGGGTACATCCATTCGGGAGGGGTACCGGCTTCCAGAGCGGAGGTGTCCGTCAAACCGACCGCATGCGGCTCTAGCAAATGAATCAAAGTGCCTTGCGGAAAAAAGGCCTCGATCCAGCCTTCTACTCGTGCGCCGATAGGAAACATGCGCTGGATCCGCTGCCAGTCCTCCATCCAGACCAGAAGCTGCTTCTGCCAGAGCTCTTCGAATGCAGCTTGACTGATTTCTTCATAATAGGGTTCTTTCGGATCAAGCGGATGCTCCGCCAGCAAGAAATGACGGGAGTCATGCTTTCTGTTCGACGTGATCCAGCTGCCGTCCTCATCATGAACCATCTGCCTGTAAGCCGTTCCATCGTGATCCACTTCAAAATACCAGGTCCCCATTCCCGGTTCCTGAACATCTTTCAGATATTTCAAAAATCGTCCTCCTATCAGCTGAGCAACCGTTCAAGAAATTCGGCCAAGTTCCGGTGGCGGCTCTCGCTATGACTTAAATTAAACCCACACCTCGGGATCCGGCTCTAAGGTGTGGTCCGATTCGGGCCAAACCAAATATGCGATATCCTATATGCTTGCACAAGCCAGAAAAGAGAGTCGGCCATATGGCACCCGGTTTATTTTACCATATTTAGGTGCTTGGGCGCGGCGTCTTTTCTTTACAATATCAAACAAGCCTGATTGCGACTGCAATCAGGCTTCAAGATCTAAACATTAATTTCCGGACATCGTTCTGATCGGCGTACTGAACTGCTGCGCAAACTCCTTTAGCTCGATGATCTTTCCATCCACTCTCGACTGCTCAGCCGCGAATGCCATAAGGTGGCTTTGAACGGAACGGCTTGCCGATGTAAGTCCTTGATTGTTTCCTCCCGTTTGCACCAATCTCAGAAAATCCTTGATCAGACCCATATCTCCGCCGCCGTGGCCGACATGGCCGCCCCGGTCCGCAAAAGAAATTCGCTCGACCTTCCCGCTGCCAAAGTGAATGATCTCTATTTCGTTCTTCTCCATGGCTCCGCGGATTTCCCCGCGGGTTCCCATCAGCTTGATCGTGCGGCTGACATCTCGCGTAAACGCACTCATCGTGAAGGCGACCGTCACGCTGTTGGCAAACTCCATATTGACGACCTGATGATCCACCACGTCATTGTCGCAATGGTATACGCATCTGCCGTACGGCCCCTCTAGCAGCGCTTGATATCGGGCATCATAACTCATATCGTCGCTGATCGCCGTGGTCGGCCAATTCGTGTCCTCGGTCAAATAATGATCAGGTGCATAATAGAGGCACTCATCCGAGACCGGACATCCGTCCAGGCAGCGCTTCGGTGCGCCTTCCGGTGCCTGTGCAGCCGTAAAATGGCTCAAGGAGCCGAAGGAGGACACCCGGACGCAATCCGAATCGGCAAGCCAGAGCAGCATATCAAGATCATGGCAGGACTTGGCCAGTATCATTGGGCTGGAATCTTCCGTCCGCCGCCAATTCCCCCGCACAAAGCTGTGCGCTTGATGCCAATAACCCACGTTCTCGTTATGCTGAATCGACATCAATCGGCCGATCGCCTCACGCTCCAGCAGCTCCTTGATGGTGGAAAAAAACGGCGTGTACCGAAGCACATGACAGATCGAAAATACCAAACCGGCCTGCGAAGCCATTTCACCCATCCGGATGCACTCTTCGGGATCCGGAGACATCGGCTTTTCCAAAAGCACATGGTAGCCGGCCGCAAGCGCCCGCATTGTCGGCTCGAAATGCTGCTTATCCTGGGTACATATGAACACGGCGTCCGCGACCTTGGGCGCTGTAAAAAAATCATTCCAATTCTCGAAGCATGCCGCGTCTTCAAGCCCATGCCTTTCTTGAAACTGTTCCCTCCGCTGCCGATTCGGTTCTGCGACGGCGACTACTTCCATCTCATGGGGATGCTGCAGGGCATATTCCATATAATTGATGCCCCGCAGTCCGGCTCCGATCAGGGCGACCTTCACTTTATTCATCCGTTTTCTCTCCCTCCGTAGGTCTTATTCTTTCACGCTTCCGACCGTCATCCCTTTGACAAAATACTTCTGCAGGAACGGATACACGACCATGATCGGCAGTGCGCCCATGAAGATTTGGGCCGTTCGAAGCGTTTTTTCGCTCAAATTCTCCATCGCTTTGATCTGTTCGATCGAAATCGAGGTCATTTGGGAATTGATCGACATAATGAGGGTGGACAAATAGGTTTGCAGCGGGTATTTTTCCGGCGAATTCAAATACAGGATACCGTCAAACCAAGCATTCCAGTGCCCCACGATGGTGAACAGACCGATTGTCGCAATGGACGGCAGCGAAACCGGCAGGTAAATTCGCCATAATATTCTCCAGTGTCCCGCACCGTCAATCGTTGCCGCTTCTTCCAGCTCCTTCGGGATCGTCCTGAAGAAGTTCAGCATCAGAACCATGTTCCATACGTTAAGCGCTCCAGGCAGAATCAAAGCCCACACGGAGTCGATGAGTCCGGTATTCTTCACGACCATGTACGTGGGAATCAATCCCCCGCCGAAAAACATTGTTATGGCAAAAAACCACACATACGGCGTACGGAACTTAAATTGATGATTCGATTTCGATAATGGATACGCCGTTATGAATACGAGAAGCATATTCACCGCCGTCCCCAACACGACTCGGGTAAGCGAGACGCGGAACGAACGGAAAAACTCTACCTTTTCGCCCAAGTACCGGTAAGCGTCCAGGTTAAAGCCCACGGGCCAGAGTCTCACTTCTCCCGCCATTGCGGCCGTATTCGAGCTTAGCGAAATCGAGAGCAAATGAACGAACGGAATGATACCGAGCAAGGTGATGAGGGACAGCACCAGCGTATTCGTGATTACAAACAGCCTTCTGCTGATCGTTGGTTTATGCATCTTCCTACCTCCACTCCGGCCTAAAAGATCCGATAATTGTTATATTTGTAAGCCGCATAGTACGTCACGGCCACGAGCGCCAGAGAGATGACGGATTTAAAGAAACCGACGGCGGCGGCAGGACCGAACTGCTGGCTGAACATGCCCAGTCGATAAACGAAGGTATCAATGATATCCGCCCCTTCATAAACCGTCGGGTTGTACATGATCAAGATCTGCTCGAAGCCTGCGTTAAGAATGCCGCCTAGGCTTAACACGCCAAGCAAAATGAGAATCGGCGCCATGCCCGGCAGCGTGATGTGAATCATCTGCTTCCATCTTCCGGCTCCGTCTACTTCTGCTGCCTCATACAGCGTCGCATGGATTCCGGTGATGGCTGCAAGCATGACGATCATGTTGTAACCCATCCCTTTCCATACATCCGATCCGATGACGATCCCGCGGAACCAGTTATTATCCAGCATGAACATGATCGGTTCCATATGGAGCGCGCCCAGAAGGCCGTTCACCGGACCATTCAAGGAGAACAATTCGATGATGACGCCGCCGAGCACGGTCCAGGACAGAAAGAACGGCAGGAAGATGGCGGATTGGATAAAGCGCGAAAACCATCTTCGCGTGACTTCGTTGAGGAGCAGTGCCAATATCAGGGGCACCAGTAAAAACAATGCCATTTTAAATACGGAAATCACGATGGTATTCCACAGAACCTGCTTGAAATCGGGCAGTTCGAAGACATAGCGGAAATTATCGAAACCGACGAAACCCGAGCGGAAGAATCCTGCCAGCGGCTCGAATTGCTGAAAGGCCATCACAAGGCCGGCCATGGGCCCGTATGCGTAAATCAACGTGACAATGACTCCCGGCAGCAGCATCAAATGCAGCAAATATTCTTTTTTCAGCGTTCTCACAGATGAAACCTCCCCGTCCATTTCAAACGGGAGGAGTCTGCCGGCTTCCTCAAGGGCTTCTCCTCCCGCTTTATCAATCCAAGATTATTTGGCGCCCTGCTGGCCGTACCAATCATTGACTTCCTGGGTGATCTGATCCCCGCCCAGCGATTTCCAGCTCTGAACGAATTTATCGAATTCGTCCAGCGAGGCCCCCATGACGATCTTGGTGAAGGTTTCCTGCATCAGCTTATCAAGCTGGGAGCCCTTCTCGACTTGAGTTGCCGTTGGCAGTCCGTAGAACTCGTTATTTACGTAAGCTTGATTCTCTTTGATTTGCCGCGTCATGCCCCAGCCGCCGTCTTTCGCCGCCCGGCTGAAATATTGGCCCCAGTTTACGCCTTTCGAGGCATTCGCGGTATTGCCTGCAAGATAATCCTTTGCCGCCTTGAAGACGTCCGCCACATTTTTGTAGTTCTCGTCATCCAGCGTGATTTCCGTTTGGTTTGCATCGAGAGCCTTGTTTACTTCCGTATAGATCGTTTCGATTTGTGCCGGATTATAGATCCGTGGGTTGAACCAATTGTAGACGTATCCTTTTTCCGCTTTGTTCTGGTCCATGTATTTCTTGTTGCCCATCTCGATGTAGAAGTTGATCATTTTGATGGCGGCTTCCGGATTCTTCATTTTTTTGTTCACGACCACGAGTTTGTTGCTGCGGATTTTGGGTACCATGGACTTGCCCGGCCCGTCGAGTCCGGGAATCTGAAGGGCAATCCAGTCTGCCTTGGGATCCTTGTCAACATTCAGGTTCAACGGCCAGTTCGGATACCACCATTCCCCGTAAGAAATGCCCACCTTGCCTGCCGTAATATCTTCAACGGACTTGTTCTCGTCCTTCAAGGCGAATTCTTTGTCCAGAATTCCCTCCTTGTACCAGGACTGCAGCTTGCCCAGCGCGGTCTTGACTTCCGGTTGTATGAGCCCGGGGATCAGCTTGCCGCTGTCGTCCTTGATCCAGGCCGATTGATTGTCCCCGATGGAAGGGTACGCGCCAAATCCATTGAAGAAGCCCCTCAGGTCAAAGCCCCAAAAGAACAGATTCTTTTGCATGGCGATACCGTAGGTGTCGTTTTTGCCGTTTTGATCGGGATCCTGCTGCACAAAGGCTCTAGCAACCTGCTCCAGCTCATCCATCGTTTTCGGCGGCTGCAGCTTCAGGTTATCGAGCCAGTCCTTGCGAATCCAGAGCAGCTGGGTGGACAGGAACGGATCCTCGAAACCGGGAATCGCTAGCAGCTTTCCGTCTGAGGTAAACGTCTTCATCGCAAAGCCGCCGTCGGATTCCATGTATTTTTTCAGTGCCGGCGAAGCGAAGTCGTTATAAGCTTGGGTGAGATCGGCAAGCATGTCCTGCTTCTTCAGCTTCTCGAAGTTCTTCTGGTCCAGCTCCATAATGTCCGGCAGGTCGGCCGAAGCCATGGCTAATGAAAACTTTTGCTCGAACTGGCTGGAAGGCACCGTCCATTTGTACTGGACTTCAATGTTCAGCATGTCTTTGAGGTCTTTGAAATAAGCATTCTGTTCGGGCGTGATCCCTTGCGGCGTCCGCGGGTCCTCGGGCGGATTGTAGCCAAGCACTTGCGTGACCGTTACCGTTTCAGGATATTTGCCGAGAGGATCCGGCGGCGTTGTATTGGAGTTCGCCTCCTCGGCAGAGGTTTTGTTCGGTGTCCCCTCCGATTCGTTCCCCTGATTCGAGCATGCCGCCATTACCGAAAGCGTCATCGTGCTAATCAACATCATTTTCGCTAGTTTGGTCCATTTCATGATGGCTATATCCCCCTTGATCTGGCATATTCTTGATATCCGTGCTGCTTAGGTATCATTATAGATTCCGCACGAAAGCGCTATCAATTTTAAGTTTTTTACATCCCTTTCACTTTTTTTACTTATTGGGTATTTCGGTATTCCTGCGGGGTTACGCCCATCTTTTTCTTGAAAAACGTCGTGAAATACGACGGGGATTCGAACCCGAGCCGCACGGCGATCTCTTGTAATTTCATGTTCGTATGCTGCATCAGATGAAGCGCCCCCTCCAGCTTTTTCGCCTGAATATACTCCAGCAGGTTTTGACCCGTCAGCTGCTTGTAGTAGCGCGAAAGATAGGATGGGTTAAAATGCACTTCCTCCGCTATGGCGGTCAACGAGACGTCCCCGGATATATGCTCCAGTATGTACCTGTGAATCCTGTCGATCACATCGAATTTCATGTCATCCTGCCTCAACTGGCTGTTTCCATGTATCATCGCTTCGTGTTCCTTGGCCTTTTCGATATCGGCAACGACCATCTCTTGTCCCAGCGCCGCCCTGCTGAGCAGCATGGTCCGCAAAGCATGAAGCTGCTCTCCCGCCGTGTTCCATTGGTGCAGAAGATTGCCCGATATCCCGAAAGAAACCTGAACGCCAAGCAGCTCTTCGCACTCATTTTGCACCTGCTCCAGGATGCCCCTCATATACGACATCATGCCCTGCCAATGAAGCGCATCTTCCGGCTCAAACCTCCGATAACGGTCCAGAAACTCCTCGTCCGGCTGCAGCAGCCATACCAGCAAGTCTTCATCCAGTACGGCATGCTCGCAGGCAAACGAGCTGGGCAGGTCTTTGATGAACATCATCTGAACGGCTTGCACCGCATTCTTCGTCTTGGC
Source organism: Priestia sp. BR_2 (assembly GCF_041954005.1). Classification (NCBI taxonomy): domain Bacteria; kingdom Bacillati; phylum Bacillota; class Bacilli; order Caryophanales; family Bacillaceae; genus Priestia; species Priestia sp. BR_2. The sequence continues at coordinate 71,390 of NZ_JAVFHM010000227.1, forward strand.
CTCCGGGGCGATTCCGACCCTTCCAACGAGAAGGAATGCCGGCCGATCTGCGTCGATGCCGAACCCCACCTCTTCATAACGGGGCTGCGACAGCAGGGAACCCAGGGCTTCCCCTTTCAATGCCTTTTGTATGAGTTCGCGCTTGAGCAGAGGCTCGGCCATTTGAAAATGCATCTTAGCCTTTTCTGCCTGGATTCTGCGTCGGTTCTCTTCATCCAGCCTGGAGGAAGCCTCTTGGACGGCTTGAAAGATCGGATCGATCCCTTCGGTTTTCAGGATGTAGTTATCCACGTTCTTGCGCAGGGCTTCGTGCACATAATCAAACTCGCTGTAACCGGTCAGAAAAATGATCCGGCAGTGCGGCCAATAATACGTAATTTCGTCAATCAGCTGAAGCCCGTTCTTATGGGGCATTCGTATATCGCTGACCAGGATGTCCAGCTTCACTCTCATGGCGATCTCCACCGCTTCCCTGGCGGAATAGGCTTTCCATACATCCAGGTCGAATTGCGTTTGCTCCTGAAAAAGCTGAACCAAGCCGTTCACGATGACGGGCTCGTCGTCCACGATCAACAGTCTGTACATCACGATGCCTCCTCTGATTCATGAATCAAAATGATCAAATCCACCTTCAAACCGCCATGGACGCTGCGCGAGACGGATAATCCGCTGCCGGACCCATACTTGAGCTGAAGCCGGTTGTTCACGTTGACCAAGCCGGTCTGCTCCACATGCTTCGAATCCATGGCAAGCTTGCCGCGCAGATGCTGCAGCATCTCATTCGTCAGCAAATTCCCGTTGTCCTCTACCGTGATACGCAATCTGCCTTCCCGGTAATCAGCGCTAATGTACAGCATGCCTTCCTCCATGCCATCCTCGAATGCATGCTCGAACGCATTCTCCACGATAGGCTGAATGATAAGTCTCGGTACGGTGATCCCTTGCGGAATGTCCGCAAATTCCCTATGCTCGTATGAAATCCGGTTCGAGAAACGAATGCCCTGTATGTCGCAGTAATCCAAAGCATGTTTGTATTCCGTATAAAAAGGCACCTCGTCGGAGCCGCTTCTCGTGATGTACTGATAATAGCTGCCCAGCTTTTGCGAGAGCTCCGCCGCACTATCCGAATCTCCGACCTTGCACATCATATACACATTGAAAAAGCTGTTATATAAAAAATGCGGGTTAATTTGGGATTGCAGCTGCTTCAGCTGCGAGTGCTGCAGTGCTATTTTTTGCTCATAGTTTTCTTCGATCGACTGTTTAAGCTTCAAGGCCATCCTGTTGAAACCGTTAAACACGTAATGAAACTCATCCTTGGTTCTGGACTCGATCAGGATATTCAAATTATCGGTTTCGATCATATGAAAGGCTTTAACGAGCTTGGACAAAGGCCTGTGGATCATCAGATTGACCGAGAACGAATAGAGCACCATCACAATCACGGCAAGGATAAACAGCGTATAGAACCAGGTAATGAATTGGCTTATGGGGCGGGTGATTTCATTCTGATTCACGTACATGACCAAGGACAGATCCAGCGAGCCGACTTCATTCTGAATGATAAAATAGTCTACTCCTCCCAATTCCCCCGTCTCCGGCACACTTTGATCCGGATCCGGCTTGTCCAGGATATGATTCAAGATCTCTGTTGACTCATCGGCCGCAGGCGCCGTCGTCAAGATGGTCTTGCCTTCCCTGCTCCCCAGAAGGACTTCGGATTCCGGATACAGCTTGGCGATTTCGCTTAAGGCCCCGAGCAGCTTGGGCCGGGAAATCTCGATGTATGACCAGACGGCCCCGTTGTTTTCGGTTTCGATCAGGAAAATCCGGTCGCCGCTCCTATAAAATGAAGGCTTGGGCATGACCGACATCATGGACGATATCAGCTCCATTTCCTTGTTCGGGGTATTGGTCACTCCCGTCGTGGTCGAGATCGTCTTCTCGACATCCTTCACGTACACGCCGGCACTCACGACGTATTCGCTGGAAACCATCAAGGTTGCCAGCCGATCCCTGACCTGGTCGATGAGCTCCACCTCTTCGTAATCCTCAAGCATGCTGCCTCGGAAACTAAGCTTCTGCAGATCCTTGTCATTTAACAGCTGCAGCTGCAGATTCCGGATAAAATACATTTCTTTATCGAGCTGCTTGGAATAGAAGGAGGCGCCCGCAGCCGCGGAATTCAAGATAGACTCCTTGGTGACGGACATCCCCTTATAATTCAACCAAATATTCATTGAGATGAGAGGAAGTAACAATACGATAAATACGATGACGATTTTTTGATAAACAAACCATTTCGATGCTTTGCCCGCAGCCTGAAGTTTCATGCTTTTCCCCCAATCCGTTATCACTCGATCCATTATCATCTAGTATAGGGGGGCCGGCTCACATTACAACGAATTATTTTTACATATTAGGTGCAAACATGACAGGCAGGAGTTCCAGGCATAGAAAAAAGCCCCATAAGGGGCTTTTAAGCTGGTTTATCATTCGGCACAGGGATCGGTGCTGTTATGTGGTCATTTCGCACTGATGATTTCATACTTCGGCTTCACATTGTTAAAATCCGGGTTGGTTCCGCTGACCATTAAGCCCATGCCCCAATCGAAGTGAACATCCGCGGTCGGCACATCCGAAGCATCGCGATATTGGAACAGGATGTTTCGGCGCGTTCGCTCGCTCCGGTTCACGTCCGACCCATGGATGGTCAGGTAATTGAAGAACAACACATCGCCCGCTTTGGCCGGACATGGAGTCCCCGAAGATAAAGGATGCTCTTTATGGTTCAAATAGTAAGCGCCGACATGCGGCAAAACGCCCTGTTTATGAGAGCCGGGAACGACGCAGAGGCAGCCGTTCTCCGTATCGGCGTCGTCGAGATGAACGCTGGCAGCAAGCATGGTGTGGTCCCGATGAGGGAAATACGGATAATCCTGATGCATGGGGAATGCGGCCCCGTTAGATGGGGGCTTAACCAGCATTTTGGAGTGATGCAGCTGCACGTTCGGTCCGATGATCCCGTTCAGCACTTCGGTCATTCGAGGATGGATCGCGGCACGCATGAAAGCGGCATCATGATATTGCACGTCGTGAAATCCTTTCAGAACCAGCTTCTTAAGCTGTTCAGGCGGCAGGAAATCGCCCTGCCAGGCATGGTTTTGATCCGATTTGGCGCGTGCCGCCCTTTGGATGATCCCTTCAACAGCCGTTCGCATATCTTCGACTTCCTGTTGATTAAAAACGCCTCGGACCAGCAGATACCCATTTTCTTTGTAAAATTGCACATCCTTCTCGTTAATCATCGCCATGCACCCTCTCGATATTTTATGGAATATCTAGTTTAATTATAGTGAGGGCAAGCGGGATCGTATTTGCACGGGAAAGACGACGTTTTGCAAAATTACGCCAGAAGGGAGCTGTTATTGCCTTGTACCATTGGAGCAAAAGCGAGGAACGGCTTAATCGTTATGCAGGCCGGTTAGACGGCGAGAGCCTCTCGTTCCTTGTCCATTACTGGGGGACCGTCCGGCATTTGACGGCCAATTCCTTGCATCGGCATTCTTTCGTTGAAATTTGTTATGTAAACGGCGGAACCGGGGTGTATCTCGAAGGCGACAGGACCTATCCCTTATATCCGGGGGTCGCTTTCTGTACACGTCCAGGTCAGCTGCATCAAATCAAGGACGTTCACGATTTGAATCTGTTGTTCGTTGCATATGACGCGATGGAGAAACCTTCAGCCTCGGATGTAACGGCGGCATACTTGGAGGCGCTTCGTCGATGTGACGTTTGGACCGAGTTTGCCAGCGAATCGCCGGCCATCCAATTATGGAAATCCATGCTGGTTCGTTCGGAAGCCGATGATTCGCTGCCTGCTTCGCTTCTGCCCAAACTTGCGCATGCGCTGCTCGAATCCTTCCCTGCCCTGTTCGGAGCTGCACGCAACCTCGATGCGGCTCCCAGCTACTCAACCACGGTGCAGCTTGTCCAAAGGGCAAAACTGTACATTCGAGACAATCTGAGCGGACCGTTATCCTTGCCGGAAGTGGCGACATACCTCAACGTGTCGGAGCGGCAGTTGTCCCGCTTGCTTGCGGGCAGCATCCATGAATCCTTTTCGTCCATGGTTCGCACCGAACGGATCCGGGCAGCCGAGCTTCTGCTGCAGCAAACCCATGATCCCATCAAGCTGATTGCGGAACGAACCGGATTCTCTTCCGTTCATTACTTCACAAGGCTGTTCACCCAATTCAAAGGCATCTCTCCTGCGGCTTATCGTGCCAAATGGTTCTTAGGGGCGGATCATTGATCCTAACCTGGATATTCGTCACTGTCGCACCTCAAGTATATTCCAAGCAAACGACGGCCTTGCCCAGCTCCCTCGAATAGAACAAGTACAGCGCGTCTGCTCCGTACGCCTGAAAGTAATAACCCGTCAATCGGCCGACATAGGTAAAAGTCTCTCCTTCCGGCGTACGCGGCACATGCAGCAGATTGGTCTGCTCGAAGCGCAGCCAGTCCTCAAGAGATTCCCCCTCTTCCTGCAGATCCCGCTGTGCCTCTTCCGACATAAAGCCAATGTCATCCAGCAGTCCATGGATCTCCGGGAAGCTTAATCCCCAGCCCTTCTCCTGCTTTTCCTCATAATCTTGAATCAGCGCGTCCGCCGATTCGGCAGCACGACCAAAAGACGAGTAAGGGAAGATATGCCCCTTCTCTTCATAGAACCGCTTGCGGGCCATAAAGTCCCGCTCATTGTCGGCATACGCTTCTGCCAGCGTCTCATGCTCCGGTTCCTGCTCAAGCAAAAAGTAGTTCCAGTCCGCTTCGAAGCGGTATTTTCCGTTCACTACATCAAATCCGAGCATATCCTCTTTGGTATACGACCGGTGTTCGGACACGGTTTCTTCGCCGACGCTGCCATCGTAGATTTCTTTGACGGACACAAAGTGCAGCCACTGATCCTCGCCGGGAAACAGGCATTGCAGATTCAAGGAAAGAATCGGAAGAAAATGCTGCCGGTACCGCTCAACATCGCCTTCGAATACATCCTCGTAAGCCGGAAAAGGACGAATATGGGATTTCGATATATTCATAGCTTGCTCACTCCTTCAATTCAGGGGAATTCGCGTCATTGACGTATCGCTTCATTCTCTGTTCGAATACCGCATGATACCGGAAGGTCCGTGGATATCGATCTTCACGAAGCTTCTCGGACAATGCCGACTGACCTTCCTGATAACGGACCGCGAATTCACATTCATCATAGAATTTACGGGAAAGCCGGCGAAGCTCGTGATCTTCGCCCTGGCTTCGCCATCCCATCTGGATCATATCCAGCTGGTCCAACGGATCGCGATACGTGTCCAGCACGATGCAAGAAGTCGGGCCCTCCATCTCCTGGAATACCAGAACATGGCCAGAGTTCACCGGACTATCGAAATACCGTTCATAGATTTCCTCTACGGGAACCGCTATGCCAAGCCGATCCATCACAGCTTGAAAGTTGGGGTGTACCCTATACTCGTCAGACAGCTCATCCGGATACCATACGAGCTCGGAGATCGAAGCCGTTATATTGAATTCATATTGCATCTCTTGCCGCCTCCTTGCTTGCTGCAGTATCAACGTCCTATCCGTATTCGTGATAACATCTTCCGTTCGTTTAATGGATTCTCTCCATACGGGATATTCTACCATATATCGAATCAGAGATAGAATTCCCCGCGCTTAACCGCGATGACTCGGCGTGTTATAATTCGGTTAACATGCTGGAAGGGATGAAATGAATGCTGGAACTGGAAGCGGCTTTAACTAGATTCATAGAACAACAAGACTTGTATAATCGGGATTTCGGGCTCTTCACCGATCATGAAATACGGCAACGGTCCGAGGTACAGCTGCCGCCCGTGGATGACCGTATCACGCTGTCCCCTGAACTGGCTTATCTATATAGCCATTACGAGATGATCGACGCTAAGGCGGAAGGAACCCATAAAATGAAAAACGCAGCGGTTGAAATCGGCGAATCGGCTGTCATCTACTTTGTTTCTCCCGAACATCTGGTCCGGCAGCAAATGGGCTATCGCTGGATTAGCGATAAGGGGGAAACCGTAGAATCGAGCAATTGGCCATCTCATCACGTTGTCATTGCCAATGTGAACGATGATCCGCTCATTGTAGATGTCCAAGCCAGTGGTTCACCCGTATATGCCGCTTTCGAAGGTGGCGAGCCTAAGCTGATCGCGAATTCGCTTGCGGACTGCTTTCACGCGCTGTCCGTCCTCATTGAAGGCGCTCTGCTTTTTCAAGGTGAAACCTGCGACGAAGAAACTTATGAGACGAAGCCGGATTTTCTCGCCCATGTGATGCCGTCACTGTCGGATCTTTTGGGAAGCGAGCAAATGGATGCCCTGCTGGAATATTTATCGCTTCGATAAACGAAGAAGTGCAAATTTGGCATTCTATAATAATCGAAATCATTATAGACAAGGAGAATCACATGCCGGGGACGATCACATTAATCCGTTATAACGGAACCGAAAAACACGCGCTAGCAGAATCCAACGCTTTCGCTACGCGAACCGAAGTCAACGGAAAGCCGCAAATCATGCTGTGGTTTGAAACGGAAACGGAGACCGAACCGCTTCAGGCTTTCCCGGATTCGGATGAGCTGCTGAGCAATCCGGACGCGGAACTTACGATTTACCTGGATACGCTAAAACTGAATGAGTTTGCACCGCTGGAATTTACGCTTGCCCGGGGCTATAACGAGAACTCCAGAAGCCTGGATGCAAGACTCTATTATTTTGAACACCAAGAGGTAAATGATAACCGGGGACGCATTGAGTATAGGGGAAATGGCGTATTTAACGTATATTGGACTGGAACGACGATGGACGTCAATTATTATGATGGCAGTAAGCCGGATACCCGACTGGAATTGGAAGGCGAGTTTACGATGGAGAAATACAAGGAATGGTTATAGAGAAGAATACATAATCTGCAGCAAGACCCTTCAACCTCGTAGAGCCAACCTTCGTAGTCATGGCTCTACGGGGTTACATCCGTATCCACATAGCATAGGTTTATTGAGCCTTAAACGCCAAACTGTTTCAAGTGATGGTCCAGATGCTTGTATAATCCCCTCCCCCATTGCTCCGGGGTCAGTTTACCGAAGAATGGATGAGGATGCGTTGTACATTTCTCAGGACCGTTCTTTTGGAATGCCATCAATTTTTCTTTCAATTGTTCTCTTTCCGTTTCAAATTCTCTTGGATCCGCAATCAAAATATCCGGAATCGTCGACATGTTGCGAGGTAACGGTTTTTCATTATAAAACAGGGGCTTCGCGAAATTCCCTACCAACCTACCTAACCAGCCTCTTGGCGGGTTTGTGATGCCCATGGCGATGTCTTGGAACGCGGAGCAGTGAGACAGCATTTGGGCAGCATCCATTTTTCCCCATAACGGTTGTGATTGAGGGCTTAATGCGTCGATTCGGTTTAATATTTGGGTCATATCGAAATGATGGAACATATTATTCATGTTTGTCTCTCCCCATATTGAAATCCATGTTGAAACACCTGATTATATGATAGCTGACCCATCTAAGGGACATTTCTTTTGGATTGCTTTCTTGTGAACTCAGACTCCCCTACAACCATCTCATAAAAAAACCTTTGGTAATTTTCACATGACTTGCTTGTGCCCATAGTTCAAGCTGCTCGATCCCTTCAGTCTGATCCTCCACGAACTGAAAACATAGCTTCAAAGGCACGATTCTACGCCCTTTCGGCTTGATTCCGATCACCGGTTTTCTGTCCTGGTTGATCAGTAAACATTCCACGGAATCTACGTTCATTTCTTTTCCGTTTATCATGATTCCTTCTTGATGCATTTTCATCACGCCTGGTTTCATCAGGCAGGTTCTGTAGAAGGAGATGATGAATACGATGGAACAAAAAAATAACCACGCAATGCAGGCATAATAAAAGAAGTCCCTTTCTCCCTGTTCCAACATGATATTTCCAAGAAGAATAACGATTAAGAGCAGCATGGAAACCATTAATTTAATGCCAGACGGGGCTGAAACGCTAAACATCCTGTTATTGTTCATGTGATCTCCTATCATCGAATAAGGTTGGTTCTGTAATCACCTTAATGCATATGTTCATTATACCTGGACTCACAAAATGTGGTAACCTGATTTGCAATAACCCAATAAAAAAAGCCCCGATTTTAGCGGCAGCTCATATCAGTGCTATGTATCCACATCATTTTATTATAAAGCATTTAGAAACTACATGATCAACACCTCATATTCTAAAAATAATAAAAAACTTACTTACCGTTCTAATCTCCTGCAGCCAAATGATTCGCTTCCATCGGTTTGCTCAGCCAATGCTCGTCGGTTTGAACATGATTCTTGCGGACGTACTTGGCAGCGCTATGCTTAAAATCGTCATATGCAAATGCGGAAGCCAGCCTGACCACATAACCTTCCTGTTCACCGCCGCAGCAAGATCGCTTCGTATAACAAGCCTTGGCAGCATCCTCGTCCCAGATGCCCCGGTACAAGACAGGAACCGTAACCAGCCCCAGACGATCCGCCCATTCCTCCGTATCATCCCATGACAGGCACACATTCAACTGATTCCATACCGAGAACAGTATGAAGTAGGACGGCAACGCCGAATACGAAAGCGAATGTTTGGCATAGACGTTTTCCCCGCAGAGACGATATCCCTCCGGAATCAAATACTTGATGCCCCCATGCAGCGTCTTGACATAATGACGGGAAGGATGATCCTTGCTGTCCAGGGATCTGGCGTGGATGAAATCGGGGTACATGGTGGTGTTCTCCCCATCCATTTTCTCGGTAATGACGACCTCCTGCCCCTTAAAATGGTCGGTATTCCGCAAAATCTTATCGTCGTCGGTGTAACCTCTGGACCAGGGCAGATGCATCGTTCTGGGATATTTCATTTTCATCGTTGTTCACCTCTCTTACTTGCCGAACGTATCGGCCTCTGCGAAGAAATACAGCTGAGCCAGCAAATCCTCGCCTAACAAATGATAAATCTTGGATGCGCCGGCATCGCCTCCGTGCAATATTTCCATATGGAAACTGACAAGTTGGACGACATGAAGCACAAATTCATCCTCATACCCAAGGTCTTTCAAGGCATGACATGCCATGATGGCCGATACATGCTCATGCCCATAATAGGAATAGTATCCTCGAGCCTGCTTCCATACTTTGCAAAACGGCTTGCCCGCGTCATGGAACAGAGCCGCTAATTGCATAGCCAGCAGATGATCGCCTTCGCCTTCATAGCAATTTTGGATGTATTCCAGCACGGCAAACGTATGCTCCGACAACGTTCTCGAATGGAACGGATTCTCTTGATCAAATCCCAGCATCGTTTGAAAATAGGGGGATTGCGATAAGTAACCGAACAACTCATCGTGATCCGGCCTGCGCGTTAGCAGCTGTTCCAAATCCTCTCTTGCCAGCTGAGTTTCACCCGCCTCATGAACGAGATGCAGATCGACAAACCCTTCCCCTATGACCGGGAATTCAAGATTCTTGGCATACTTGGTCATGATCTTCTCATCAAGCCGGCGTTTTCGTCTCTTGACCCTATCCAGGGCCACTTCATAAGGAGTCGTGCAGATATGGCACTCCACCCGTCGATCGCCAAACCGTTTCAGAAATTTCTGTCTTCGTTCCCGGCTGACATTCGTTGCGTCGAATACGACGTTTCGATCCGACTTCAGCGCCTGTTCGATTTCGACGAAAGCCTCGTCAAATACCATATACGTATTTTTCTGTTTGGATTCGCTGCCAAACAATTTTTCGCGTATCGCGTCCGTCGCAACCAGCACGGCCCGCTCGCTTTTGCACAATTGTTTGGCATAATAGCTTTTTCCGCTGCCGGGTATCCCGGCCAGCATATGAATCGTACTCATGAAATTCACCTCCTTTCGCGACTAGCTTAGCATGGTGTCAGTGTCATGGTTTACCTGTTCGGAGGGGCTGAGCGTTATATTCTTTCGAATCATTCTCTTTGATGGACATCGCCAATCGAATTTCTTCCCTCCAAATAATGTACCACGCTTGCACTTTGCTTGAGTAAGCAAAGAATATGTATATTCAACTTTTACATACCGAACAAAAAAGCCGATTGCCCGCAGAAAATGCATCTGCAGACAATCGGCCTTTATGTCGTATCTACTTGCCCGATCTCGCTTTCGGAGCAGGAGCGGTCGTGTCCCGCTCCACCAGCTTGACGGGAATCAGCGCCCTGCCCGGTGTCGGTTTCCCTCTCTCAAGCCAGTTTACGACATGCTCGGCCGCTTGGCGGCCGATCTCGTAAAAGTTCTGCTCGACGGTAGTGAGAGGGATCATCACATGCTCCGTGACCGGATTATTATCAAAGCCAATGATCGAGATATCGTCCGGAATGCGGATCCCCCTCTCCAAACAGAGGTTCAGCAGGTTGGCGGCGATCAGATCATTTTCCGTCTGAACGGCCGTCACCCCCTCCGTCTTGTACGAGTCCAGCAGCTCGTTATAAAATTGCTCCACGCCGACCTTCTCCCGGTAACCCTTCATGTTCAGCCTGATATAACGGCTGTCGAGGGGAAGCCCGTGGTCCTTCAGCGCTTGGCAGTATCCGAAATACCGGTCGCGCACCGACGAAGTGGATTCAATGCTGACCGCGGTCAAAAACGCAATCTTTCGGTGTCCGAGCTCAATCAATCGGGATACGGCTTGATAAGAGCCGCTCCAATTATCCGAAACGACCGCCCCGAGCGGGAGGCTGTCAAAGTATTTATCGATGGTCACGATCGGATAATCTTCAAGGCACAGCCGATGCAGGATATCGTAGTTCGTATGATCGTTCCGAGGGTACAATATAATGGCCGCAATGCCCTTTCGGGTCAGCATCTCCAGCAGATCGCGCTCCTTCTGGGAGTCATAATCGCTCTGATGAATGCTTAAATAGTAGCCGTTCGCGTTCAGCCAGTCCGAAGCGCCGCGAATATACCCCATCGTGCCGCGGTCGTCTTCGGAAGGCAGGATCAGCGATATCATTTTTTCCGTTCCAACCGATCGCTGCTCCTGACCCCGCTGCCGGGGTTTGACAAAGCTTCCGCTTCCTTTGACGCGGTAGATGAACCCGTCCCGCTCCAGCTCCTCGAGCGCTCTTCTTGTGGTAATGCGGCTCACGCCAAAGGCCGTACTCAGCTCGGCCTCGGTAGGAAGCTGGGCCTCGGAAGGGTACAGGCCGGATGAAATTTTCGATATTAGCTCGTCCATCATCACGCGGTACAGCGGTTTATTGTCTTTGGTCAACTTGGTTCTCATCCCATCTTTATCTATTTTCCGGTTTGATCTAGTCCAACTAAAATTATAGCGTTTGCATCATTGGCATGTAAACCGCCCCGATCGATCAGCCTGCATCCCGTCATGGTTACTTCACATTCGTATAGCGTTCATACTGCGCCCTCTTGATTTCCAGGTAACGCTGGGCCCCCATTTTGTCCAAGGTCTTAACGTAGTTATCCCAATCCGTGTCCAGACTCGCTTTACCCGTAACAAATTTGACCCGCATCTCCTCCATATATTTATTGATGTCGGTCAGAATCGCGCTGGTTTGGTTGGCTTCGTCATCCGTGGGAACAAAATCCGGCCAAAGCTCTTTGGGCGCCAGCTCATCCAGCTCGGCAGGATCCGCTTTGATCTCGTAAGCGACCGTCGTCCCGCGAGCCGCCATCCGCAAATCGTCGTCAGGCTCAACATAAGGATAATAAGCGCCATACACATTATCAACATATTGGAAGGCACCCAGCTGCACGCCACCCTTGTAGTTCAATATGTCGTCCTTGTATTTCGGTTTGCCGTCCACCAGTTCGTAAGTTTCTCCTTCCAATCCAAAGGTAGCGAAGTTAATCCCTTCTTCACCGTAGAAATAATCGATCCACTTGATGGTTTCGACCGGATACTTGTTTTTGTTGGTAATCACGAAACCGAAGATCCCTTTGGCCGGCGGTCCCAGCACCCCCGCGACTCTATCGCCGTTCGGACCTTCCAGGGCATGGATGCCCACATAATTTTCGGCCGCTTCCTTTCCGATATATCCCGGCCCTTCCCATACAAACGAGCCGATCAAATTGTTGGAGCCGTCCGTAGACCATTTGGCATAATCGTAGCCGGTCGTGAAATTCTGCTGAGCCAACGAGCCGTCCTTGTACAGATCGCTCATATAACGCAAGAGCTCCCTGTATTTCGGATCGTTGAACGTCGTCTTGACTTGTCCGTCAGCGTCCTTATAGAGATACTGCCCGAAAGCCTTGGCGCCGCCTTCGCCCATGCCGAAGCTGCCGGCCAGAAAGCTCTCCAGGAAGGTCCAGTACTGCGATTCAAGCACCCAGCCGAGGCGGGAACTGTCCTTCTCCCGAACCTTCATGAGCGCTTGGCGGAACTCCTCGGTCGTTTTGGGCACTTCAAGCCCCGCTTCATCCAGCCAATCCTGATTAATATACAGGCGAACGGAATTGAACGCTTTTGAAAAATCAACGTATGGAAGAGCGTATATATGTCCGTCCGACATCGTAATCGCTCCTCTGATATCCGGGTTGTCCTTGAGCAGCTTATTTAAATTCGGCGCATGCTGTTCAATCAAGTCCTCGAGCGGAACAAACAAGCCCTGCTTGCCGTATTTCATCAGCTCGTCGGTGCCGAAGGCAATACGGTAGAACGCATCCGGCAGGTCGTTGGAGCCGAGCATGACATTTTTCCTCTCGGTTACGGCGGAACCGGCCAGCTCCTCAAACTCAACCTCGATTCCGGACATCTCCTCGTATTTTTGCCACATCCATAATTGATCGGCTGGTGGATGCACATCGGTATATCCGCGTTTGACGATCCTTAGCTTGATGTTCCCGGGGTCTCCGTCCGTTCCGGCTGGTTCCGGCTCCGCCTTACCCCCTGATCCGCCGCAGGCGGAAAGCGTCAACGAGCATGTCAACATGAAAGCAAGCAGAAGATTCATTCCTTTTCTCATAAATCCATATCCCCTCTTTTCATGATTATGAGTTCCGAGCGGTAATTGACCGCTCCTATATCGGCTTACCCTTTGATAGCTCCCACCATGATGCCTTTCTCAAAGAATCGCGACAGCAGCGGATACAATAGCAAAAGCGGCAGGGCGGATAATACGACGATCGCATATTTCAGGCCTTCCTTAACCATCATTTGATCCGCGTATTCGGCGCCGACCGAAATTCCGGCCATTTCCTTAAAGTCGTTCTGTACCAGGATTTCTCTTAATATCAGCTGCAGCGGGAATTTCTCCCGGTCCGTCAAATAAATCATGGCGTCAAAATACGAGTTCCAGTGGCCCACTCCATAGAACAGAATCATCACGGCAATGATCGGCATGGACAAAGGCAGCACGATCCGGAACAGCATATGGTAATCGTTGCAGCCGTCGACGTAGGCGCTCTCTTCCAGCTCTACCGGAATCCGGGTCTGAAAATAAGTTCTCATAATAATCATGTTGTAGGCGCTGATCGCACCGGGCAGCACCAATGCCCACATCGTATTCAGTAATCCAAGCTCCTTGTTCACCAAGTACAGCGGAATCAGCCCGCCGCTGAAGAACATCGTAAAAGCAAACAGCAGCGTGAATAGTCCCTTGCCATAAAAGCGCTTTCTGGATAACGGGTACGCACCGAATACCGTCATCATGATATTGATCGCGGTACCCACGAGAGCATAAAGCAGCGTATTGGCATACCCGCTCCATATTTCGCTGTTCTCGAATACTTTGGCATAGCTGTCCAGGTTGAAGCCTGCCGGAAAGAGCAGCAGCGGCTTGTCCCATATTTGGCGCGGATCGGAGAATGACGCAAACAAAACAAAAATGAGCGGGTACAAAATGACGATGGTCACGAGAATCGCCAGCACTAATATTATGATATCGGCCAGTTTTTCTCCTGGCGTTCGCTTAATGTTCAGCAGCACTTCTTAGGTTCCCTCCCTGTTCCTGCATCGACGGCCTTTACCATAGACTGGTCTCCCCCGCCTTGCGCGCAACCTCATTAACGATGATCAGGATGATAAAATTGATCACATTGTTGAACAGGCCGACTGCCGCCGAAAAGCTGTACTGAGTGTTAAGCAGTCCGCTCTTGTACATGTAAGTGGAGATTACCTCGGAGGTTTCCAGGTTCATCGCGTTTTGCATCAATAGGATTTTCTCGAAGCCGACACTCATGATGCCGCCGGCACTCAAGATAGACAGGATGACGATCGTCGGGACGATGCCGGGAATCGTAATATGCCAAATTCGGCGAAATTTGCTGGCCCCGTCCATATATGCCGCCTCGTACAGGTCCGGCGAGATGCCCGAGATGGCTGCGCTGTAGATGAGCGAAGACCAGCCAACTCCCTGCCATACGCCCGACCAGACATAGAGATGCCAGAATTTAGACGGCTCTGCCAAATAATCGACCGGTTCCTTCCCCAAGGAGACCAGGATGGAGTTAAAGACGCCATTCGTAGGCGAGATGAAAAAAAACAGGATACCGACTGCAACGACGACCGAAATAAAGTGAGGAGCATAAGAAATGCTTTGAGCGAATGAGCGGAATTTGCGATTCCGAATCTCGTTGAACAATAGCGCCAGCAGGATCGGTGCGGGAATGCCGACCAGCAGTCCGTATAAGCTGATCCCGATCGTATTTTTCAGAATCGTCCAAAAATAATAGGCGTCAAACAGCCGCTCGAAATGTTCGAACCCGACCCAAGGACTGTTCCAGATGCCAAGCCCGGGCATAAAATCCTTGAAAGCGATTTGTACGCCGTACATCGGCCAATAATGCCAGATCAAAAAGTAAAGCACTGCCGGGGAAATGATGATATACAGCCCGATATTTCGCTTTAGCTGCCTCTTAACATACGTCCACCGGGTGGTTTTGGGAGCGGGTTGTGGGGATGCCGGGTTTAATCGGGCGTCCATGCTTAATCATGACCTCCTTTATCTAATCGAATAGCGTGTAGCAGAAGTCTGAGCTGTGCGAGATCATCAGCAATATCTGCTTGGTACAGTAATATGACACCTCCCTTCTATTTACTTGTACTAACATTTGTTATGTAATTCATAATTTGTTATAACACATTTTAGTGAGGTTTTATTTTCCAGTCAATATGACATCGAATAATTGCTACTTTAGTTGTATATACGCGGAATTGTTATGACAAATTTCGACGGTTGCAGCCTTATTAACATCTTCTTGTGTACCGTAGATTGTCGAACGATCCTCGCAAGGGAGGGCCGGTATCAGTTCCGAAAAAAAGAAACAGCCGCGTGGTTTACGCGGCTGTTTCTATTAAATAAACGAGCGTTTAGAAACGCATGGTCGATATTCATTACCTTGCTCTAAGTCTGCTTATAGATATGCTGCCAGCTTTGCAAGCACATCCGCCTGTTCATCCGTCAATTTATTGCCGGATTGCGCCCTGACTTGGTTGGTAAAAGCGTTCAGCTTGTCTTGCTTAGCGGAGTCGTTGCCTCGATCCTCCGCCTCTTTGGCGCCTTGCAGCTTCGTAGACAGCGATTGTGCGATTCCCTGATCGCTTCCTGCGAAACGCTCTACCAGCCCGATCAAGCTGTCATAGGTCACGGCAACCTCAAAACGAAAGACGGATTCCGTTTTATTTCCGGCCAGATCGACTGCCGTTACGGATATTTCATGGGAGCCCGGTTCGAAGGAATAGGCAGGACGTTCGAGCAGCGGAAGAGAACAAGGATTGTCAGCTAACCCTGACAGACTGTCGTCGGCACTGCACGAAACGTATACGGAGTCGGTTACCGTGTACGTACGCTCACCGGTGAATTCAACGACGGGAGCCGTCTTGTCGATCTGCACGTTCAGCGTTCCGGGTGCCTCAGATACGCCTGAGAAGTTGGTGGCGGAATAGGTAACCGTCGTGACGCCTTCCTCAGTGATTTGAAGCTGAGCCGTACTCCCTTTTACCGTGGTCTTCTCTATCGGCTGCGCACCTTCCGCAGCATATGCAATAGAGTAGGCGCGGTCGGAAGAAATGAACAAGGACACATCGGCATTCACCCAGCCGTTCTCGTTGGGAGAAGGCGATAAGCTAACCGTCGTGACGGGCGGAACGCTGTCTTTTACGGTTACAAAGAAATCGTCATAATAGGCCGTTGCCACATTGTATCTGGAAGTTACCGCAATCAGTTTCGCATAAGCTGCATTAGCCGGAGCCTTCCCTCTGAGCGTCACTTTCTGCCATTGGGCCAATCGCGATTCATCCAAATGGGTTTCCAGTGTGGAAATCGTGGCGTTATTGCTGTCAAAGAATCGGAACATAAAGCCCGGCTGGCCCGATTCAATATAGAGATTCATGCCTGCCGTATATTCCTCTCCCGGGACGACGGGAATCGCATCACTTTGGACGGCAACGGATGCCGTTCTCAGCGTGTCCGTAATCTTCAGACTGTGCGTTCCCGTGAAACTGCGTTCCGTGCTGAGATCATAGCGATAACCGTTGCCTGGAGCGAATAATTGACTCCATCCCTTCATTTCCTCTTCGAAACCAGGATTGGTGACGGGAACAGCCGTATGCGGCGGTTCTTCCACGACTTCTCCGTCAACCTCCATCCGATACAGAATCGTATTGGTCTGCATGTCTGTGAAATAGAGATTCCCATCCACATGTAAATCGAATCTGGAGGTGTCGGCCAATGTCCGATGCTCCAGCGTTTCAGGGTCAATGACCGTCAATTTGTTGTTGAACAGCACGTAAAGCAGACCATCCTCCGACCAGCGGAGCGGGTGATGCGCCCATTGGCTGAAATTCAAGCTTGGATACACTTTTTTGCTCTTCACGACTTCATACGTATCGGGGTCGATCGCAAAAATATACTCATAGGATGCTCCCCAGATCAAGCCGTCCGGACCGGCCGAAAGATCTCCGATGAATATCGGTTTATCCAGCCCCGGAACCCGGAGCGGAAACTCGGTGATTTTTTGCTGCGTCTCTTCATCCCAAACAAAAATCTTCGCTTCCGCTTCCGTCGGCTCGGAGCCCAGTCCGCCCCGAATCGTGGTGGAACCGAACACCTTGCCGTCATGAACCGTCGTGCTGAGCACGCTCTGATTCTGGACGACGTTGCGATGAACGTTGATTTCTCCGGTGGCGGTATCATAAACGGTCAACGAGCCGCCCAAAGTGCCGTAACCGGAAATCGTCGAAATGTAGAGCTTGCCTTTGGAACTGGAGATATCAACCAGCCTCTCCTGATCGTTGCCCAGAACGGCCAGTCTCTTCGGATTGTTCAATCCAGGCTCCGTCGATAAATCGAACTCGTACAGTCCGCCTTCCGGGTACACGCCCATATAGACTTTATTGCCTACGGCATGAACGCTATCCGCTTGGCCGATGCTGAACGGCGTCGCGGTGTTATTGGTCAGATCGACGAGCGAGGAACGGGCCTGCGAGCCGGTGGTGATCAATTTAGTGTCCGATACGCTTTTCAACCGGTTGACAACGCCTGGCAGACCCGGGATGACCGGCGGCATCAGGTGCACCTGCTTGGTTTCGATGTTCATGATCGTAACACCGCCGTCATAACGGACGGTCACCAGATTTTTGCCCGGGTATTCCGGATTATTGGGAAATTCCACCCAATCTACTCCCCGAAATCCGCTGTTGTACTCCATGCCGGTCAATTCGACCTCATGCGTGGCAAGATTAAACGTTTTCAATTTCTTGTCGGACATGTAATACAGTTTTCCGTCAAGCGAGTCCGTCGCGTGCAGCCCCGTTACGTTCTCCAGCACAACATCCAGCCAGCTTTCCGTCTGTGTATCGTAGATAAACGCCTCTCCAGGAATGCCGCTTCCGTCCGTATATCGGGCAAACAAATAACGGTTATCAATCGTGCTCAGGTCATACACGGTGTCTTCCTTAACCGGCAGGGAAGCCGCGATATTTGTTTTCTCACCGGTCGCTAAATTCACGCGCACGATCTGCTTATGCGCGGTGCCGGCATATATATTGCCGCCCTGGTAAGCAATGGAGCGCACATATTCCTGGTCGAGCACGCCGATGACGCGGCCGTAATCTTTGGTTTGCTTCGTAGCCGGGTCGTATTGGTACACTTTGCCGCCGGGATAGGTTCCGACATACACGCGCCCTTGTTCATCCGTGGTAATGCTGTTCGGCACCGACTGACCGTCGAATTGGGCTACCTGCTCTGGCACGTGAGTAACGGGAGAGTAGCTCCACAGCCTGGCTCCTCCGCCGTCGGCCGCAAGGAACAAGGTCCCGTCCGGTGCCGTGGTATGTGCCCAGGAACTTTCGGAGGGGCCGATCGGAATGCTGCGAAGCAGTTTATAATCCTCCAGATCGATCACGTTAAGATGCCCCGGCTTTCCTTTACTGGTCGCATAAAGAACGTTGCGGCCTTCTTCCTTCCCTGCCGTACCGTTGAATACAGCAACCGTATAGTTGTTTGGAACGAGAATTTCCTCCGGTGTTCCGTATGTTTTCTGAGCAAGCCTGCTCTCCCCGGAAGCAGCGGCGAGACCGCCGCCCGAACAAACCAATAACAGACACAATGCCAGCATAAAGACCTGGTACTTGCCGCTTTTTGCAAATCTCATAAATGACCTCCTTAGATTTCGGTGTTGACTATCCCGAAAGACCGCTCCAATAGCTATGAACGAATCCGGCAGGCATTCAGCCTCTGTTTTTTAGTAATCTGAACCTCCTTTGGTCATGATTAGACGCAACCCGCTCTGGTGGAATATGGAAGACTAGCGGAACCGTCTGGCCGTATATTAGGCAAATACCGGGATGGTGTCAATCCATAACGATCATGCTATATTCCTCTTGTCCCTTTATTCGACAATGTGGATATTTCAAAAGAAGCAGAAGCATCACAGCAGAAAAGTTGTTATTTCTAGCAGTTAACCAAGCTCGATTCTGTCACAAAGTTAAGATTAAACGACTAAAAAGCCGCATCATAGGCGGCCCCGCATAGGCAGCAAGGTAACGTCATACGGATGGTATCTTGCTCAATTTTATCAAGCTCTTTATGAAATTCTACAATTGGGATCATGGCGAAATGGCTGAGGAACCGATGATATCTCAAATGCGGGAATAGAAAAATAAAAGACTGCCCTTCAGCAGTCCTCCTGTCATTTCGTATGTTACTCTGATATATCTGCACCGTCTTTATTCAGGCATCGAATGTAAACCCGGCACATTCATGGCTGCCTGCATGCCTGGCGGTACTGCCTCGGCGAAACCCCGAACTGCTTGCGAAACTGATCGGCAAAATGATTGTAACTGTTAAACCCTACGTCATGAGCGGCTTCATTCGCCGTACGGCCCGAATGGCTCATCAATAAAGCGGCATGTCGAACCCTCATCTGGTTCAGATGCTCCAAAATCGTGGATCCCGTTTGCTGTTTGAACAAGTGCGCCAGCCTGGATCCCGAAATTCCGATCTCTCGGGATAAGGCATCAATTTTGACGTTTTCTTTTAACGAACGGGATAACAACCCAAGCGTTTGCTCGACTCTGGGATCTAGCCTCTTGTTCGTCCGCTGTGCAAGCAGAAGCAAAATCTCTCGCAGGGCGTTCTCGCACAGAGCTTCCCACAGTTCTAACCGGTCCAGCGAATCTTGCAGCACATTACGAAAGGCCAGCTCGACACGGCCTCGGACACGTTCATCGGGCAAGGTTTCGACCAGAAACTCCTCGTTCGGCAGCATCCCGTTTTCCGGAAGCCCGGGATAATGGATCCACAGAAAGTTCCAATGCGTCCCCTGCACGGTCCCGTATTCGTGGGCGATGTTGGCGCGCAGCAGGCCGAGCTGCCCGGAACCGCAGCGTTTCTCCCCGGCAGGCGTGCGGAAATAGCCCTCACCCTGCAGCGTGTAAACAATCAGCCAGTCCTTCATTCCGTTAGGACGGCGCAGGCGATAAGAATCGTCTTGCTCGAAATGATCGCCGAATATGGTTCCGGTGCTTTCTAAGGATATGGCATGCCTATCAGCCGGCGTTCTCAAGCGACCTCTCCTCCTCTGTACCCCGAATAGCAGGATTCCGGTAATATTAAGCAGAAATCATACTTCCTCTCAAGTTAAGCAGACCTTATTCTATTGTCAACAGGAAAACCATTAATTTACGGGAGGGAATTGCTATGAGAGAGAGGTTACACGTATTGACGGAAGAACAGCTGCACCAATTCGAAACGGAGGGATATTTGATTGTAAAAGGTCTCTTCCGCGAGGAGGAGCTGTCGGAGATCGAAGCAACGTTTGAGGAGATCAGCCACAAGACCGTACCCGGCCACTTTGAGCCTGTGCTGGACGATGAAACCGTTGAACCGCTCAAACGTTATCCCCGCGTTATGCATCCGCACCGCTTTCATGCAACCGCGAAGAAATACATGCTGCATAAACCGGTCATGCAGGTATTGGCCGATTTGTACGGGGAACCGGCGCTCGCCGCCCAAAGCATGTTCTATTACAAACCTCCAGGCTCCCGCGGCCAAGCGCTGCATCAGGACAACTTCTACCTGCAGGTGGAGCCAGGCAATTGCATTGCCGCATGGACCGCAATCGACGCGGCCGATGAAGAGAACGGCGGTTTGCTCGTCGTTCCGAAAACAAGTGATTATGACCTGGTATGCCCGGAGGAAGCCGATTCGAACGAGTCGTTTACCACTCATTTCGTGAAGCCGCCCAAGGATAGAAAGGTCCTCCCCGCGATCATGGACAAAGGGGACGTCCTGTTCTTTAACGGCAACCTGATCCACGGCTCCTACCGCAACAAATCCAACCGGTTCCGCCGCGCTTTCATCTGCCATTACGCCAACGCGTCGGCTACCAAAATCGGTGCATTTTATCGGCCTTTGTTCCGGGAAGACGGCACGGAGATCAACCTTGACGTCAATCCGAATGGCGGTCCGTGCGGCATCGAATTCGATACGGCTTATCCCCATTGATATAAAGGCGGCCAGCGTACATCTTAGAGACGCTGGCCGCACTGGTTTCCTCGAATAGAAGACCTCTTCTCATAGCAATGCCCTATTTACTGTAGTACAGTCCAAGTACACCGTTGCTATAGGTTTTACTGCTGGTAAGGTTCATAGTGAATCGTTTATTTGCAAGCGCAAACAACCGTTCCCCCTGTGAAACGATTACCGGATGTATAAATAACCACAGATCATCAAATAAATCATGTTGGATAAATAATTGCCACGTTCTTACTCCACTCTCTACAGAGATATTCCCTTCTCTATTTTTGAGCATTTCGATTTAAATAATCTTCAAAGATTTCCTCATTTATGTCATCCATTGATCTTCATTTGATACAATGCCGTCCATCGTAGTCTGCATAGTCAGAATGATTCTACCCATCATTAAGTCCTCCTCGATTCACATATTGAGCATGCACACTGATTTTATCGTACTCAACTATCCATGATTTCTTCTTAATTGCTGATTTCCACATCATTAAAAACAAATAAAACAAAAACGCGATAGTCGCGGTTTCTAGTGTGTATATGTTTTTGTCTCTGGCTATCACGTTATCTGCTTCAACCGTCATTTCAAGCAATGGATCGGCGTTGCTCCCTCTATCGGTTATCACCGGAGCTTTTCCGGTGTTTTCGCGCGTTCTGATATCGTGTTAATAACGTGTTGACAACGTGTATATATTATGTGTACAATAGATTCACTACGTTAAGGAGGTTTTGCCCATGGATACCAATCTGCACATCCGTCTATCCAAAGACCTCAAGGAGAGCTTTCAAGAGATTGCGAAGGAGAATAACACAGACCCTTCAACTCTTGTTCGCGACTGGATCGGCAATTATGTAGCTGAGCATCGAGGAACAGATGAAGATACAGCTGCCGAGTTATACTTGGCAGGTTACCAATTACAGCAAGCGCTTGGAGGAAGAGAACATGTCAGCAAGGAATTCGCCAAACAATTGCAGGAGTATTCCTTGACGAACCAGAAGGAGTTCACTCAATTGATCTTGACTACCTATATGGATCTGGATCTTACGATTCCTTCGTGTTTATCCAAGGCTTATAAAGGTTACGCTTATTCTCAAATGTTTTTGTTGGGTTTAATCGGTGATAAGCCTAAGGATTTAGCATAAAGCGTTCTTTTATGAAGTCTGAGTGGCTTCATATATTAGTGCGCAAGAGAAAATCTACCCTTTCCTGCCGGTTCAACATAAAAAACCGTCTACAAGTAGACGGATCGCGCAAGCCAAACTATTTCCATTTCAATCAGGTTTACAATGGATTATCAAACAAACCACTTTGTCCTCCAACCGTTCAAGCGGATTTCGAGGACTTTTTATTTTTTTTGAACAGCCATTTCCGGAGTCCATGCATGACAAACAATAGCAGTGGGATTATAAACCCGATGGTGATCGTATATGGAATCCAGGTCTTTGAGTCCCATTCCAACTTGAATGGAACATTGGGATATATGAAGACGGAAACTGCCGCAAGTATCCAGCCTAGCGGCACGACCAGCGGCTGATAATTTTTGATTTTAAATATCTGACTGACGCCGATCGCAATGGCGTAAAAGTACAAAGAGATTCGGAAAAATAAAGTGATAAACCACATCACCGCCATGACTGCTTCAATACGCTGAAGAAAATTACCGATATTGATTTTTTTGGCCAACATATAACTGGGGTACATATTTCGTGCCGTAATGTCCGGGCCCAAGACCAAAATCGCTAATCCAATAATCGTAAAAAGCACCCCCGCACCGATTAGGCTACCGATATATACGGCTTTGTATGCCTCCGCCGGGCGGTTAACGGCCCCCGGGTAGATGATCATCAACACGACGTGCGGCAAAAACGCAGTACTAACGAAAGAGATTGCGGCAGGGAAGATAGGCTTGGCACCCGATTCGAAAATGGGAAGTGCATTCTCCCATTTAATCTCCGACAATAATAAAATGCTCATGGACAGAAACAGAAGAAGAAACCATGGAAACAGTATCTCCGCTGATCTGGCCAGCACTTCGAGCCCCAAACGCACCCCCAGGACAACAAGGGCCCCGAAGAGGAAAATGATCGCCTGAATCGGGGTTTCGGGCAGCATTTGTATGGTCATGAAGTCGCTAATTTCGTGTAACACCCAAGCGGGACCACTTAGGAGCAATGTAGTTAATAACAGAAAGTTTACCGTTTTGCCGATCCATTTCCCTAAAAGTTTCTCGGATAATTGCATCAAATTCGTTTCCGGATACTTTTTGGACAATTGCAACTGCAGCGCCAAGATCATGAATCCTAGACCGATCCCGACCAAAGCGGCAATCCATGCATCTTGCTTAGCAATGTTAGCCGTACCCGAAGGAACGATAAGGATAGCGCTCCCGATCGTATACATGGCAGTTAAAATGCTGACCTGGCGCAATGATATTTTGACAACGGGCATCTTTCCTGCTCCTTTTCTTATTGGATCAAACCGATAGCAGAGAGCCAATCACTGAACGGCTTGAATACGATCGTTAACATAACCATAGGAGTTGGAATATCGTTCATGACCGTTTGGACCACGCTTATTCCAATGCCTATAATCATAAATGCCGTGAACCCCCAAATTTCCCTTTGTTCTTTTTCCCGGAGCATCCTCGGCAGCTCAAGCCAGGTTAGGATGGTGGCTGAAATTGCAATAATCGCGATATTCAGCATCAATTCGCCTCATTCCTTTAGATCATTTAGAAAAGAATCATTGGTTGTTCCGGTTCGCCGGATTTTGTAATCCACATGAATATGGGTCTCGAGGTTTGGAAAATACCGGTCGTTCCACTCTTCCTCCATTGCCTTCCACGCTTTCGGATGCGAACGGCGAAAAGCCTCCCCGAAGCCGAATATGTCCACTTTTAACTCATCCTGCACTTTATTGATAACGGACTCCAAGCTTTGGGTTATGTTTTCTTCCATTTCGACTTCGAGATCCCTCACGGTTGCTGGCTGCGTCAGATCCAATCCGCTGCACTCCACAGCACCAATATTTCCCTCCAAACGAATCATGATATCCATTTCTGGACGGGATTCGACGAATCTTCCTTTTATCTTGGAATCGGTTCTCAGCGTCTCCACGACAACCTTTCCATCGTTCCGGCAGGGAATAAACGCTACGGAGCTTTTCACGTGCCCCCTTATGAGTCGATACCCCCTGCTATCCTTCTCGTTTAACCATCCGATCAGCTTGTCAAATTTGAAAACGGCAAGCCCCGAATATTTCAATTGGCTCGGTGTATCGATATTTTCTACGTTTTTCCTCGTTTTTCCAAAATCCCGATTCCCTGTTATCACCAGTCCTGTAAGCACGGGGTGTTTTCCGCTGCTGGTAATATCACTTATCAATTGATCCAGTGTCACAGCCATACTGGGTGACCAAACCTTCTCCGAGATTTGCAGGGAATCGTAAAGTTTATTGGCAGGAATCGTTTCCATGGACGTCATGATTTTCAAGGTTTCCTCCACTGTTGCTCCTTTGGTAACAACCAGGTAGAAATCGGGTCTGAATTCGTGATCCCTCGATAACAAGTCAAGTACTTTGGCTATCCCTTCCCTTGCCATCGCCTCATCCATCAGAAACATCCGTAAATGGGAAAAATATATTTTTCGCGGGCTGATCTGAGTAATCCTTCGCGCCGCTTCAAATATGGTGTCGCCTTCAGCCGTGAACAGCGTAGCAGGCGCTTGGGGACTTCCGCTCCTTTTGGCTGTGATCTGCCCGGGAATAGCGACTTGGACCGATAAACGGTAGCGGCCGTCTACCCAGTCAACCCCTGCGGCCACCGCTACGGCCAGCTCGTTCAATTCCCTCCGGTTCCAGCAACCGCTCAGAAGAAGCGTGATGACGATATGTAGGATAAGCAAGGCCAATATCCGTTTCATTCAATTCACTCGCTTTCCCGCTTGTATGAAAATTAGCTATTCCCGCGATTTCTGGGGAGGTTTGCTGTTGCTGCGCTTTACGTTATACTGATTTATCAAACGGGGGCGAGTCGACATCATCCAATGTGGCAGCCGTAAGAGCGTGTCTTTTTGCCCATCCGGAATTAGCGGCGCTAAAGGCGACATATACGGAACTCCAAACGAGCGGAGGCTGCACAAATGCAGAATTAGGGCGATGATCCCGACTAATATGCCGAACAGGCCAAAAGATCCGGCAAGCGCCATCAACGGAAATCGGAGCATCCGAAAAGCAATGGACATGTTGAAAGATGGAACGACAAAGCTGGAAATGGCCGTTATCGCAACCACGATGACCATGGCCGGTGAGATGATCCCCGCTTCGACGGCGGCTTGACCTATGACCAACGTTCCTACGATGGAAATCGCCGACCCGATATTTTTGGGCAGCCGCACGCCAGCCTCCCGCAGAATCTCGAAAGTGACCTCCATGAGGACGGCCTCAACGAAGGCGGGAAACGGGATCTGCTCACGTTGTCCAGCCAGCCCGAACAGGAGCCGGGTCGGCAGCATTTCGTGATGAAAGGTGGTTATGGCTACATAGAGGGAAGGCCCAAGCAACGAAATGAATATGCTCAGGTAGCGAAGCACCCGCAGGAATGAACTGATATCCGCGCGCTGATAGTAATCTTCCGCAGCATGCAAGAAAGAAACAAATAGGGCCGGAACGATCAGCACAAATGGAGTGCCATCCACGATAATAGCGACTTTGCCTTCAAGCAGCTCGGCTGCGACCACATCGGGACGTTCGGTATTATATACGGTGGGAAAAGGAGTTAAGGTCTTATCCTGGACCAGTTCCTCGATATATCCGCTCTCCAAAATGCTGTCTACATCGATTCGTCCAAGCCGGGTGCGGACTTCTCCGACGATTTTCTCGTTAGCAATGCCTTTGATGTACATCATCGCGACATCGGTTTGCGTTACTCGGCCGATCTGCTTCGTTTCCATCCAAAGATTCGGATCCTTGATCTTTCGGCGAATCAAGGCCGTATTCGTACGCAGTGCCTCCGAAAAGGACTCGCGCGGGCCGCGGACGACATTTTCCGCCGACGTTTCCATGACCCCGCGGTCCTTCCATCCCCGTGTGCCTGCTGCGATACCTCGATCCAATCCATCTACCAGAAAAATGGTGTCTCCCGACAATAAGGAATGGAACAACTTTTTATAATCGGTTATAGACTGAATCTCGTTATTGACGAGGGAAATTTGTTCTAATATCTTTTGCCCTTCGAATGCCTCAAAATGATCCGAATCATCCCTAACCCGGGATTTTGCAATATCAGCTACGACCATCATGATGGATTCCGAAATGATCTTCTGGTCGGACAAACCATCGGTATAGAGGATAGCGATATAATGTATCTCCTTCTCATCCAGCGGAATTTCCCTGATCACGATATCGGTACTGTTTCCGAGGGCTGCTCTGATATGGTTTAGATTGCTTTTTATATCCGGGCTTAAAGCATCGGGATCTTTAGTCGATGTGTTAGCCGGTCGGGTATCTTTGGTGTTGTTTTTGATGTGATGGCCGCTTCTTCTTCGATACCGCATAGGAACATCCTTCCTCTCACAGATGCTATTCCCACATTATTACCGAAGAAAACAAGCTGTAAACTTTCAAACGAATATTGCTGTGTACCCGTACAGGCCAAGAGAATTTTCGATTACCTCCACTCCCGCAGGAAAACGCAGCTAACCGAAAAATCGATTAATTTTGTTATTTAGGCAAAAAAAAGATGACATCCAGAAAGTCGATGGACTGGGATATCATCCTTTTCTTCGTCGCGCTATTTCATCATACGCTTCAGCTCTTTATACAACTTGCTTGCGATCAATATATTGAATCAGTTTAGTCAATCCATAGAAAATGATGACAATCATGGCGGTGACAACAGTCATTAGAACACTTGCACGAACAATCACCCGACAGACTCCTAGATTATACCAGAAAACGTTGTGGCATACTTGGCTAAAAAAAAGAAGATAAACCTGTTGAATCCCGGATTATCTTCACAGCACAGACTTCGAATAGCTATGCGGAATAATTTTTGTTCTCAATAACAATAACAGACTCCGTTCCGGACCTCGCGGCAGCGGTTTGTTTTGTATGTAGAACTAGTTCACGGATATTGGCGCAGCATTGCTTCGAACCCGCGACCAATAAAGGATCGCCGACAAAACCTAATTTTAATCCTCTGGACAAAAATCCCCCGATCGTCATGATCAATGGAACGGTAGGTGAAGTGTTGGAAAACACAATAGGCTCCGCGTTCTGATATTTGTCTTGAAGGATCAGACTCAAATTTTCTAGAGCTGGAATGACAACCTTGGATGAGCCCCTTCCAAGGGTGTACACCGGATTCCCGTTCTCATCCAACCCGTGAAATATGAGTTTGCCCATGTCGGACCTATTTAGTTTATTGAAATAGTCCACCGCCAGAATTTCTTCGGTTGTGAGCTGCCGATTCGTAGGTAGTTTATTTAGATGATACGCGGCCGCCAGTGAGGTTGTGTGGGTTCCACCGTAATCATTATAAATAAATATCATTTCATGTACCCTGCCTTCATTATGTAATGAGCTTATTATTCCCGTTAATCTATATCTCATTCCTCCAAAATTACATATCCAGTTTGCTAGATTCAGCATGTTTCGAAAATAATAAAAAAAGCCCTGATCATTCAGGGCTCCTTCATTATTGATCATAATATGAAAGTATCTTAGTCCAGATAAACGGCCTTACCGATTTTTGCGGATTCGTATAGAGCTTCCAAGATTCGAGATACAACATAAGCTTGTTCCGGGGTTACCACAGGATCTTTATCCTGGTCGATAGCCTCGATCCATCTTCTCATCTCAACATCCGGAGCTTGCTCCTTCTTGCCGTCGTAGAATGCAACCCCGCCGGAGTTCAATTCGATTTCGTTTGTATACAGGCGGCTGAATTTCTCGCCGTTGATGCGAAGACCGTTCTTCATATCGGCTCCGCCTTCCGAACCGCTCAGCGAGCATTTGGCTTCATCAACTTCAAGCGTATTGAGCGCCCAGCTGGATTCCAGCATAATGGTTGCGCCGTTCTCCATCACAATCATGCCGAAGGCGGAATCTTCCACCGTGAATTTTTCGGGATCCCAAGGTCCCCAGGCATTGGCCGCATTCTCCTTGCGGGACAGTTCATGGTATGTGGTGCCGAGTACAATCTTCGGCTTGTAATTATCCATCATCCAGAGCGTCAGATCAAGCGCGTGCGTGCCGATGTCGATAAGCGGCCCGCCGCCTTGTTTTTCCTCATCCAAAAATACGCCCCAAGTCGGCACGGCTCTTCTCCGTACGGCATGCGCTTTGGCAAAATAAATATTTCCGAGTTCGCCGGCTTCGCATACTTGTTTCAGGTAAAGACTGTCTTCACGGAATCGGTTATTGTATCCGATCGTCAATTTCTTGCCTGTGCGCTTCGCGGTTTCCATCATAAGCTTGGCATCGGCGGCCGTTTTGGCCATCGGCTTCTCACACATCACATGTTTTCCCGCTTCAAGCGAAGCAATGGAAATCTCGGCATGAGAATCATTAGGGGTCAAGACATGGATAATATCGATGCTTTGATCCTGCAGCAGCTCTTTATAATCGCTGTACACTTTAGCTTCCTCAATACCGTACTTGCTAGCCGCTGCTTCTGCCCGATCGATTACGATATCGCAGAATGCCACGAGCTCCACGTTGTTTAATCTGCTTAAGCTCGGAAGATGCTTCCCGTTTGCGATTCCGCCGCAGCCGATAATTCCAATACGATAAACTTTAGACATGGATCATCACCATCACTTTTCGTCATTTTATAAAATTTCATAATTTCTGCTTATTCGAAACGCCTTATAAAACAAGCAGATCGTTGTATGTAATTCTGTCACAACACCTCTACGAATCTCTGAAAGGCACATCACGCTCAACAAAGAGCGGCCGCCAGTCGGCAGGTGGATAACCTTCCTCCATCCGAAGGGTTGGTGTACGAACCACGTTTAGGGAAGTGGTCCTATGACTGCTCTATCCCTATGGCGTCTTAGAAAAAAAGTAACAATGAGGGAAATCACTCCTTCCGGCAGCCCGTCATTTATTTTCCGAACATCCACATATAAGGTATCACATCTTGCACATTTTTTTAGTCCAACTATGCGACAAAACATATATAAAATTACGACATCCTCGCCATGTCTTCAAACAAGGGCTGCCCGTTCCGAAACACATGGTTTACATAATATACGTTATGAAAATATTATAAATTTTACCAGCGAGCATGAACCTCCATGCTCCAAATGCATATCCCCATCTTTTAAATGCTGACCCCTTACAAAGCCGGAGCTGAACCCCCGTCAATATTGATGGAAGTTCCTGTAACATAGGAAGCAGCATCGGAAGCCAAAAATACGATGACTTTTGCCGCTTCCTCCGTATCGCCGATACGCCCGAGCGGGATGTTATGGCGCGGATCCCGGGCGTACTGGTCCCAGGTGAGTTCAGGTGATTCACGTTTCCAACGCGCCTCAAGCTGTGCACTCCGTATCGTTCCGATACATACGGTGTTTACCCGGACATGGTCTTTCGCCAAATCGTGACTCATCGCTTTGGTCATGGCTTGTCCCGCCGCGCGGCTGACGCTGCTTGGCATGGATGAAGCCGGCGGCGTTTTGGCCCAGGATGTCGTCACATTAATAATCGCGCCGCCGCCGGAATTCCGCAGATGAGGGACGGCCGCACGCGAAAAACGAATCGCGCCGAACAGCTTGAGATCCAGATCGGATGCCCATGATTCGTCGTCGATCTGCTCAAACGGCTTCGCTGCGGCTGTTCCGGCATTGTTCACCAGGATATCGAGCCGTCCGTAGCGGCTGACGGTTTCGTTTACGGCTCGCATGCAATCCTCAGGTTTCGTAACATCCGCTGCGATGGTTAACGCTTCGGATTTCGATAGATGCCTGATATGATCCGCGGCAGCCCTTAACTGCTCCTCATCTCGTGCACATATGGCAACTTTAGCCCCTTCCAACGCAAACGTAACGGCGGTTTCAAGGCCAATCCCCCTGCTCCCCCCGGTAATCAACGCAACCTTTCCATGGAGTCCCAAATCCATGATCCATCAGCTCCTTTAACTGGATTGCTTGAATCTTTGCCTCTAAGTACAGCTTCAACATCAACCAGGAGTTTTCCTCTTTATTTCATCTATTACGCTGCTGATCTGCATGGCCATTGCGAATGAGCGACATGGGAAGCCAATAAAAAAAGCCGCGATACACTCGCGGCTAACTTCACTTCTATTTGTCTCCAAAATCATGATTGGATTCCCTTCTTGCAAAATCCACAAACTGAAATTTATCCAATCGATGTCGGGATTCCGTGTACTGGAAAAGCGTGGTATCTTCCAAGTGGACGTAACCTCGGACGACGACGACATGGGTATCGCTTCCAAGATCCATATAGGACTGGTCCATCGTCGTAGCTCGTTCCACGGAGATGATTTTTTTCGAGTAACTGATCTTTAGATGGAGCTCCTGCTCCAAGTATTGATAGATGGAATCGCCCGTAATTTCTCTCGTTAAACCCGTCACGATGTCGGCAAGCAAATAATCCACATCGAGGATGATGCGCTCCCCTTCAATTTCCCTGGATCGGATCACCTTCCACACGAGCATGTCCGGGCGGGTGTGCAGCTCCTTGGCGATGGCTTCCCCGGCCGGAACGCACTCCGTTTCATGCACAATCGTACGGCTTTTCCGGCCAATCCGCTCCGCCATTTCCTTATAACTGACAAGCCCCGTAACCGGGAAATTCATTCTTCCGGTATCCAGCACAAACGAACCTTTGCCTTTCACCTTATGAATATAGCCGTTTTGGGCGAGTAAATTCAACCCCTTGCGGACCGTTTCCCTTGTAATTTGATAGGTTGCCGCAAGCGTGTTCTCCGAGGGCAGCTTGCTGCCGGGCTGCAAAGCGCCGGTTTCGATTTGGTCGGCATAGTCTTTATACAGCATCCAATAAATGTTGTTCGTCATCCTTTATCACCATCAGCTATTGTACCATTTTCGGAGCAGCGATTACATGTTGCAAAGGAACCCGTCAGTGTCCATTACCGAGAGTCACTTGAAGCACTCGCGTTTCGCCAGGAAGCGCCTCGCCTTCAAACTCCGTAACGTTCTGAATGTGATCTTGGCCATCCGGAATAATGACCGGCGTAATGACCGGCAATCCGGCTTGCTGAATACGATCGATATCGAATTCAAGCAGCAGCTGCCCTTTCCTTATCTCCGCACCTGTTTCCACATATGCCGTGAATCCTTCGCCTTTTAACGAAACGGTGTTGATTCCGACGTGAATCAGGATCTGGATTCCGTTCGTATCCGTCAAAATCATCGCATGTTTGCTCTTCTTGATGAGATGGGCGACTTGTCCGTCAAACGGAGCATACACTTTGCCTTCGGACGGGATGATGGCAATCCCCTGGCCCATTTGTTTATCGGCGAAAGCAGGGTCCGGTACCTCTGACAGGGGAACCACTTTCCCTTTGATCGGTGCCTTGACCTCTACAGCGCCTTGTTGCTCCGCTTCCACGGTTGAAGGGTTTGCCGTTTCCGTCGATGCGAACGACCCGGATTGAAGACTGCCGTTCGATTCCGTATTCACAGCTTGCGCTCTTCCATCTATGCCGGCAGCATTCCCATCCGCTGCAGCTGCATATCGAGACTGTTTGGACAACTGGTAACGCCCGAACAGCAATGTCCCCGTGAACGGAACGACCAGAACAATCGCCATGCCAATGAAGAAGACGCCCCACTGGTTAGGGAAGATGGACAGGAATCCCGGAATCCCGCCAACGCCGATCGATGAAGCCAGAACGTTGTTCATGGCCAGCAGCACGCCGGCAATCCCGGAACCGATCATACCGAAGATAAACGGATATTTATGACGAACGTTGACCCCGAAGATGGCGGGTTCCGTTACCCCCAGGAAGGCGGAGATGGAAGATGTGACGGCAAGTCCTTTCGCCTTCTGTTCCTTCATGATAAACATCATGGCCAGCGCTGCGGCACCTTGAGCAATATTAGACAGCGCCAGCATCGGCCACAAGAACGTTCCGCCTTCGCTGCCGATGAGCTGAATGTCCACCGCAAGGAAGGTATGATGCATCCCCGTAATTACAAGGAGTGCATACAGTCCGCCATAGATCAGGCCGCCCAGAGCGGCAAAGGAATCAAAAATGCTGACCAGGCCTGAAGTAAGGACGTTGCCGATGGCAAACGTGATCGGCCCCACCAGAACGAACGCGAGGAACCCGGTCACCAACAGGGCAACGGGTGCCACGACAAGCAGCTTGATGGAATCGTGGACGCGTTTGTTCAGGAACTTCTCGATTTTGGCCAAAATATATGCCGAGACAAGGACCGGCAGCACCTGGCCTTGATAACCGATTTTCTCCACTTCAAAGTCGAACAGGTTCCAAACCGGAACCGTGCCTTCAAGTTTGGCATCCGCATACTGGTAGGCGCTGAGCAGATCCGGGTTTACCAGGATCAGGCCCAGCACGATTCCAAGCAGCGGATTGCCTCCGAACTGACGTACCGCCGACCAGCCGATCAGGACTGGCAGGAAGGTAAAGGCGGTGCTTGCAATCAGATTGATGATCGAGGCTACGTCCGCCCATTCGGGATGGACTTGAATCAACGATTGTCCTTCATAGAATATGCCCGGTCCCGTAAGCAGATTGTTAATCCCTAACAATAAACCTGCCATGACGATCGCCGGCAGAATCGGTATGAATATATCTGCAAGCGTTTTAATTGCACGCTGAAGCGGATTTTGCTTCTTGCTCGCAATGTTCTTCACTTCATCCTTCGATACTCTCGCACCGCCGGTGATAGCCATCATTTCGTTGTAAACCTGGTCTACTAGACCCGGTCCGATCACGACCTGAAATTGTCCCTGGGAAGAGAACTGCCCCTTCACCAGGTCGTTCTCGTCAAGTGCCCGGGAATCCACCTTGCTGTCGTCCACGAGGGCGAATCTTAATCGGGTTACGCAATGCGTAGCGGCTTCGATATTGTCTTTTCCGCCGACTGCTTCGACAATGCGTTCCACGTTTTTGCGATCAATAGCCATAGCTCTACGCTCCTGACATTATGAATTTAGTTGTTGTGAATAAGCCACATATAGGAAGCATACGGTCGTAGGGCAACTGTTGGCGTGAGCTTGGGTTCTTCCGTTGTGTTGCCGATTAACAGTTGAACCGATCGACTTTCGGTTAGATGATCATGCATCTCCTCAGGAAGCTCGAACGATACGCCCCGGTCGCTGAAATTCGAAATGACAACAAGCGTCTGCTCCTTGTTCGTTCTTGCGTACGCATATAATTCGGGATGCCCTTCATCCAAGCGAACATATTCACCGTCCGTCATCACCGGAAGGTTCTTACGCATTTCAATCAGTTTCCGGTAATGATGATAGATCGATTGCGGATTATCCACTTCGGATTGCGCATTGATCAGCGGATACCGCTCATCGAGCTTGATCCAAGGCGTCCCCGTCGTAAATCCTGCTTGATCGCCGTCATGCCAAGGCATGGGTAATCTGGAGTTGTCGCGCGAGCGCACCCTGACGATATGCGCAGCCTCCTCCGGCGTCTTCCCTTTCTCTTGGAGAATGGTGTACATGTTTAGCGATTCAACATCCCTAAACTCGGATATGTCATTCCATTTCGGATCGGGCATGCCGATCTCTTCACCCTGATACACATATGGCGTGCCCTGCAATCCGTGAAGCGTCGTAGCCAGCATTTTTGCGCTTTCCGAGCGGTATTCGCCATCATTGGTGAACCGGGTCAGCGCCCGCGGCTGATCATGGTTGTTCCAGAAAAGAGCATTCCAGCCCCCGCCCTTATGCATGCCGATTTGCCAATCGGAAAGCACCCGCTTCAATTCTTCGAAATCGTAAGGCTTGAGCGCCCACTTTTGCCCGTTGGGGTAGTCCACCTTCAAGTGGTGGAAGTTGAACGTCATGGAGAATTCGTTCTCCTTCGGGTTCGAGTAACGAATGCAATGCTCCAAGGTTGTGGAGGACATTTCTCCTACCGTGACGAGATTGTAAGGCTTGAACACTTTTTCGTTCAATTCCTTAATGTATTCATGCACGCGGGGGCCGTCCGTATAAAACCTGCGCCCGTCGCCCGGCGCCACGGAACCGTCATCATCGGGATAAGCGGGATCCTTCGATATGAGATTGATGACATCCATCCGGAATCCGCTGACGCCTTTGTCCGCCCAGAACGTGAGAATGTCCACGACCTCCGCCCGGACCTTCTCGTTCTCCCAATTCAGATCGGCCTGCGTCTTGTCAAACAATGTCAAGTAATATTGCCCTGTCCCCTCGTCATACTGCCACGCCGGGCCTCCAAACTTGGATTGCCAGTTATTCGGCGGGCCGCCGTCTTCCGCGGGATCCCGCCAGATGTAATAGTCGCGATACGGGTTATCGCGCGAGGAAATGGCTTCTTTAAACCATCGATGCTCGGTCGAAGAATGATTCACGACGATGTCGATCATCAAATGCATGTCTCTCTTTTTTAATTCGGCAACAAGTTCATCGAAATCGTCCATCGTCCCGTATGCAGGATCGATGCTGCAATAATCCGCGACGTCGTAACCGTTATCATTTTGCGGAGAAACATACACCGGCTGGAGCCACACGATATCGATGCCAAGTCCCTTTATATAATCAAGCTTTTCCATGAGCCCGCGTATATCGCCGGTTCCCCGGCCGGTTGTATCGTTGAAGCTCTTCGGGTATACCTGATAAACCGTCGAAGTTCTCCACCAATCTTGAGATTGGGTTCCTGGGTTCTGCATGTAACTGGGTCCTCCTCGTCATCTTGTATATACAGGTTGCATATAGGAAAATCATATACATGTATATACAGGTTGTCAACCGTTTAACAATTAATACCCACTTCCAGGACGTTTCGACTACAAAAATAATAATTTAATTGGAATTTTCTTCTGAGTTCACGTAAAAAAGACTCCTTGAAGGAGTCTTTTTTTAACATAGTATAATGTATGGATACCATCGAAAAGGTCTCCATTATGCCGATCAAGCTCCGGGCTCCCCTGCGTGATCCGTGACCAGTCGATAGGTTAAGCCCTGTTCTGTTTCAAATGAAACTACGCCTTTGGCGGGGGCCTGTACGGGAATGCTGGCATCGCCTTGGTAAACCGCAATCCCATTTCCAAGTCCATTACTTATGCTTACGCTGCATACATTCCCCAAACGAGACATGATCTCTGCCTCCGTCAGTCTTCCATTCTTCCAGCGAATACCGACTTCAAAGCCGCCTCGTGCCCGCAATCCACGTACCTCGCCTTCCGGCCATTCATCCGGCAGAGCCGGCAGCAGCACGAGTAAGGAGCGATGCGACTGCAGCAGCATTTCCGCAATTCCCGCTGTAGCTGCGAAGTTGCCGTCGATCTGAAAAGGAGGATGCGCTCCTAATAAGCTCGCATACACACCTCCATGATCGTAACGTTCCGAGTCCCCGTCCCGCACCAATCTCAGCATATTGGTTAACAGCCGGAGCGCACGGTTGCCGTCACCGAATCGGCTCCATAGCGCCACCCGCCAGCCCAGGCTCCAGCCCGTGCTTTCCTCCCCGCGACGCTCCAAAGAGGTTTGGGCAGCTGCAAACAGTTCCGGGCTTTCTTCCGCAGATAGCTGCCGTCCAGGATAAACCCCGACCAGGTGGGACGTGTGCCGATGAAATACGTCCTCATCCTCGGAGTCATGGGACCATTCCTGCAGCTGGCCGTATCGGCCGACCTGCAGAGGCAGCAAACGTTCGCGTTTGCTGCTCCATTCCTCCCGGAATTCCTCATCCACGCCGAGAATGCCGGCGGCTTCCATGCAATTGGTGAACAGCTCCCATATGAGGGAAATATCCATGGTCGCCCCTTCGCTGACGGCCGCCATCCCTTCAGACGTGCGGAATTTATGCTCAGGCGAGGTCGACGGCGAGGTCACGAGATGGCCTGCGTCGTTTTCTATAAGCCAGTCCAAAGCAAATAAAGAAGCTTCCTTCATCAGAGGATAAGCGAACGATCGTAAATAAGCTTCATCGCCGCTGTATGCGTAATGCTCCCATAAGTGCTGCGTTAACCAGATTCCTCCCATTTGCCAAAGCGCCCAGGAAGGATCGCCGTCCCCGTAATTGCCGACCGGTGCGGTATGGGCCCAGATATCCGTATTGTGATGAACGGTCCAGCCCCGGGTGCCGTAATGGACGGCGGCGGTTTCCGCACCGTTTACCGACAGGCTTCTGATCAGCTCCAGCAGAGGCTGATGGCATTCCGCCAAATTGCATACCTCCGCGGGCCAATAGTTCATTTGCGCATTGATGTTTAAGGTCCAATTGCTGCTCCACGGCGGCCGGGTTGAGGCATTCCATATCCCCTGAAGATTGGCTGCTTGCGTTCCGGGCCTGGAGCTTGAAATCAGGAGATAGCGGCCATAGTGGAACAGCAGCTCGACCAAGCCTGGATCCCGGGCACCGAATCGCTCGATTCTCTCCTCCGTGTCCATATCTTCTGCAGCCAGCGCCTCGCCTAATCGGAGGCTGACGCGGTCAAACAGGCTGCGATAATCGTTGATGTGCCGATCGCGCAGCTCTGTCCAAGACTGGCTGCATGCGGCTTTCATGGTCCCCGCAGCTATAGCCGAGGCGACAGCCGCTGGGTGATCTCGGCCATCGCGGTGACCTGGAATTTGGTCAAATCCGTTGAAGCTGGTGGCCGCGGTGAAGTAAATGACCGCTTCGCTCGCATCCAGTACATGAATGCCAGCTGCATCTACGGTAACGCGGCCATCCGTTTCGGCCACCGCCAGCCGACCGTTGAAGGCCATTGCAGCGGTATGTTCAGGATCGCCGTAACGGATTGGACGATCAGAGAAAACGTAGCTGGGCTCGACGCGTTCCGGCGCAAATCCCGACATGGCGTACATATCTTCTTCGGTCTTTACGGTATAACGCAGCGGACTTTCCAGATAGGCATGAAAGTTCAGGGCGCAAGCAGCGCTCGAGGTTAACCGCAAGGCAATCATCTGGTCCGGGCTGGACGCAAAGCATTCCCTTGTGTAGGTCACCTCGCCGATGCGGTATTCCGTTCGTTGAACGGCATTGGCGATATCCAGCGTTCTTCGGTAAGAATGAAACACGCCTCCATGATCAAACCTGAGGCATAAGTCTCCTAACGGCAGGTAAGATTCCGTATAGGGCCCCATCATCTTGCGCCCTAGCTGATCTGCCTCCATATAACGCCCCTGGCTTGCCAGCTCCCGGATCTCCGGCAGCGCTTCCCGTGCAGACGGGTTGTTCCAATCCCTGGGATAACCGGACCAGAGCGTATCCTCGTTCAAGCTGATCGTTTCACGCTCCACGCCGCCGTAAACCATGCCTCCAAGACGTCCGTTGCCGATCGGCAGCGCCTCGGTCCAGACCGTCGCCGGTTTCACATACTGCAATTTCATGTTTGCTCCCACTCGCCTTGCCTCCTTTATTTCAATTCGTCATGCTCCAAGTCATTACAGGAAATATCCGTTCCCGTGCAGGCTTCCAAAAGGACGCGTTCGTCCGTACGGGTATTCCCTGCAAGGGCGTGTTTTTCCTGCATCCGAATCACGTTATTTTGGAATATCAGTCCCTCCGTGCTTCTTGCCATTAACCAAGCTTCCCCGGTCGTTTCAAAGCGGTTGCACGCGATCCGAATGTTGCGGTGAACGGCTGCATGATATTGTTTATTCTCCGGCGCAATCCGTATCACGGCATGTCCGGGACCGCCGCAATTCACAAACCGGTTATCCACGATGCTCATATCCGTTACGGCGCCCGATTCGTACCAGGAAGATGCATCCGCTGCGACCAGTATCGCGCTCATCTGCATGTTCAAGAAGGTGTTATCCCGAATCACGATCCGCCGCGGCGTCGTGGCCAGAATTCCGCGCGTGGGAATCCGGGCGAATGTATTGCCGACAATTTCGACCTCCGGCGTCCAAGTCATATTTTCAAGGACGTCCCCTTCTCCGATGTCAGCGGGAACCGCGTTTTCCAACGTGAGCAGCCATTCGCGCGGCGACTTCATGGCGACAGCGGCGACTCGTCCGAAAGCGTAAGGGTTCAGCGTATCCGCGTTTACGAACGCAACCTCATCTTCCGGCAGAAAAGCAGAAAATCCGTAAGTCTGCGGATGCATAAACCTGACAAGCAATTGATTGGAGTCTGGTCTACCAACGATCCGAAGATAGGTGCCGTGGACATTGATCCCATCATCATGCGCCCCTGCAAACCGACTATTCCGAATCGAGACCTTCCCCCTGCAGCCCGACAAGTGGATGAAATCCGCAAATCCCGCCACCGTGCGGCCGGTCTCCGGACGCGGCGTCAGATCCAAGCGTTCAAAGGTCAGATTGGCGCTGAACTGTCCAACCACGCCCAGTCCATGCATGAAATGCAGACCCACGTCGCTGAACGTCACCCCGGAGCTTTGGGTGATCAACATGCCAACCTGGTCCCGAATGCCGTCGCGCATTTGCACGATCGTACCGGGAGCCATGTGCGGAGGGGGTTGATTTCCAAAATGAAACCGAAGCCGACGCGGCGACAGCTCCTCGGTAAACACCACCCGCTCCAGCCAATTGTCCACGCGCCAGGCAGCACCCAAATCCGCACTGCATAACTGCATCGGTCCTTCGCGAAAACGCCAGCCTTCGCCCACCCATTCGAATATGCCGTCAGCGCAATCATAGCGTGAATCCGGGTGAACGGTTGCCTCAAGATAAGCATCGGCGCACCGATCCACCGTCATTTCGGTCACGGTCGGGGCGGCGTAATCCCAGTGCAGGTTGCGAATTTCAATATTCGTGCAGCCATCGAGGACAAGCATCGTCTGCTTTCCGTGGAAAACAAACAAAGCGCCGTTCCCCTCGAGCGTCACGTTGTGCAGATCCTTAAGCCAAATCCCGATCGTTTTGGTCACATCCGGATTCTCTTCCTCGCTGGTTGTATTCGTGATATAATACGCTTCCCGATCGGCCGATTGAGGATAAAAATGATAGCAGCCCGGCGGTATGTCCAGAATGACCGAGCCTTCCATTGCCCTGGCGGCTTCTATCGCGCGTTTCATGGCAGGCTGCGCATCCGGGTTATTCGAGTCCTCGTAATCCCGCAAGGAAAGGATAATCGGAGCTGTAGTGTTTTGATTTCCAGGCATATGCAGTGACAACACCTCCCATTACTAGTAACAGCCCTTTGCGGGCTTGGTGAGACCCATCGCGAAAAATCCGCGATTACGCCTAATTCGCTAGCAGCTTCAGCACGCGCATGCCCGTACCCTGGCTTCGCTTATCCTTGAGTCCTGTATTGCGAACCATGACCGAAATCGGCCTGCGCGCCTGCAGTCTCGGAAAGTGTACGCTGACTGGCCGATAAGCGTTCAAGCACCACTCGTCGAAGGGATTGACCGGTACGATGGACCCGCCGTTGATCGAGTATTCAAAGATTCCGGTGTCGGGTCCGCATAACAGCAGCAGTCCGCTGCTTTGTCCCACCACGGTGAACGTAAACGAAGTGTCCGGATGATCGGAGTACCTGTGATCTGTCGCGTAACGCCAATTCATGAGCTTTGAACCTGACGGCAGCTCCCGGATTTGAAAATCCCCGGTATAATCGGCTAGCTCATATGGGAGCATTTCGGCATATTCGTAGTTCCCCGCCAGCAGCGGTTCTGCGGGCAAATGTCCGCAATGATTGAGCATCAAGGAGTCACCCTCTGTCGACAGCAGCTCCTTCAAATATCCCTGCAAAAAACCGGCGTATATCTCATGCCCCTCATCGTTCGGATGGTATCCATCAGGTGCAAGCGATGACCAAGCGACCTCACCGTTAGTCAGCATGCCATAAATGCCGGCGGCAAAATCGACGGAAGGAATGCCGTAATGCTCGGCCACTTCTTCGTGAACGGCAATGGGATACGGCCGGATACGGGCCAGGTTTCGCTCCGACCCGGTGTAAATGAAACATAGATCCGTTCCGGGTGACAGACGACGGCATTGGCGTACAATTCCCTCCATTCCTCTAATGGATTCTTCCCGGTCGCTCCCGTCATTTACGCTGAATTCCACGAATAGCAAATCGATGTTCCCGACGCTCAGCACGTGCTCTCGAAGACGGTGAGCTCCCAGCGAAGAATCCGTCCCCCCGACACCTGCGTTAATGGAGCGAATCCGCGAACTTCCGAAACGTTCTCTTAAATAATGAGCCGTTAAAGCACGCCAGCTGGTCTTATCGGCCGCTGAAGCGCCGGCTCCCTCCGTGATGGATCCGCCCAGAAAGGCAACCGTCACCTGTTCTTTCCCTGCAAGTTTGGCTTTAACATGAGGCAGCCCTTCGCGATGAACGATGAATGCGGTACGGTCCCTGCCTTTGTTATAATCCGACACATGATCACCTTCCCTCGTTTCATTCCTGTGTCTTCTCCATAGAAACCCTTGAAACAGAGAAAATGCGGAGTGGCCGATCGGTTGAGACCGGCACCCGCATATGGATGTTGGAATGACTTCATGACAGCCGCAGTTGCTTAGCAATCCTTCGATTATTTGGCGGATTGATCGTAAGCCGTCTGCAAAATTTCGAGATAACGATCCAGTTTCAGATCCTTCAATCCTTTGACGTAAGCGTCCCAATCCTTGTTCAGATCCTTGTTGCCCGTAATGAATTGCAGCTGGTTTTGCTCAATATAGTTTTTAAGGTTGGTCTGAAGCATGCTGGCTTCATCGATGACGCTCGGATCGATCCAGATCGACCAGATCGGAAAGATCTCCTTCGGCTCATGTCCTTGATACAGCAGCGAAGCATTATACAATCTGCGCTCATAGCCGTCGGATGCATAAATATCGGTTCCCTGCACCCACGTATCGCGATACTCCTTCGGCATATAGAAATGGCCCATTCCGCTCCAACCCGCATTATGCGGCGTTTCGCCTTCCTTCGTCGGAATGGTCTTGACCATCGGCGTCACGCCCTCGCCGAGCGCTTGATCGCCGGGCTCGGGGTCTGTCCAATCGATCCCTTTCATGCCGGTTGCGGCATTGGTTTGGCCTTCCGGCGTAAACATGTAGTCCACCATCTTGATCAATGCTACCCGGGCTTCTTCACTGGCTTTGTTCGTGATCACGAATTTTGCGCCCGGTGATACGCCGCCCGCATCATGGGTTGCGTATGAAATTCCGTTCGGTCCGCTTAGCGGCGGAAGCGGATTGTAATGCGCCGAACGGGTGTTGCCCGGATCGATGTTCACGAAGATGGCCGGGTGCATGCCGGCACCGGCGCCGAGAATTTCAGCGTCCGCATTCTCGCCGATTTTCTTGAATGCCTCCGCATTTTGGGTGAATGCGCCCGGATCGATCAATCCCTCGTCATACAACGATTTGATATAGGTGAGCCCTTCCTTCCATTCCGGCGTGATCGCCGCGGACTCGACCTTGCCGCCATTCATCGTCAAGTAGTTGCGGTCGTCGTCGTAAACGAAGCTGTTCATCAGATAAGGGATAATTCGAACGCCGAAATCCTCCGTTGAACCGCTGAGGGGCACTTCATCCGCCTTCCCGTTGCCGTTCGGATCCTGCGTTTTGAATGCCTGCAGCATGCTTCTGAATTCCTCGGTCGTTTTCGGTTCCTTGAGATTCAGCTTCTTCAACCATTCGGTATTGATCCACATTTTGTTGGGATAGGAGCAGTGGAAGCATTCCGTGTATGCGCCTAGTCCGTAGATATTCCCATCCGGGGCCGTAACAAGCGCCTTCATTTCCGGCGTAGCCTCCATGGCCGCTTTAATGTTCGGCCCATGCTGTTCAATCAGATCGTTCAGGGGAACGAGCACTCCCTGCTGACCGTATTTGAGCACATCCGCTTGGGAGAATTCATCGATATAGTGCGTCAGCAGATATGCATCCGGATAATCGCCGCTGGCCAGAGAAATTTGGCGTTTCTCCTTGGCGCCGTCCGAGGGATTGATCTGCCAATTAAATTTAATGTTAAACTGTTCCTCGATATGCTTGGTGAATTTGTTCACCGGAATATCGATGCCTGATTCCTGTACGGCAAAAACGCTGATTTCCACGGGTTTCGAGCTGTCCGAACTGCCGGACGCGCTTCCGCCCTTCGGGCTGCTCGGGCTTTCTGTATTTTTGCCTGAGCAACCTGCCATCACGATGCTGCTCACCAATAACAGCATGAGCATGCTGAATAGGCCTTTTTTCAAATGGAATCGCTCCCTTTTTCATTAGAGTCAACACGCAAACGACTAGCTTTACACGATACGGAGCCTCACCTCCCTTCCAACATAAGCAAGCTCAAGTTCCCTTGGCCTGATTCGGCCGTTCCCCTCAAATAGCGATCAGCCTTTCACGGAACCTACGAGCATCCCCTGCACAAAATAGCGCTGCACAAACGGATAAATGACCAGCACAGGCAAGGTGGCAACCACGATCAGCGCATATTTAAGGAGTTCGGCAAGCTGCTGCCTCTCAACCATGGCTAAAGCATCCATCGTTCCCGAACTGTTATTCTGAATGATGATGCTTCGAAGAATCAGCTGAAGCGGAAACAAGTCGGCGCTTTTCAAGTAAATCAACGCATCGAAGTACGCATTCCATTGGCCGACCGCATACATAAGCACGAGCACGGCCATAATCGGCTTCGACAACGGGAGGACGATGCTCCAGATAAAACGGATGTCGCTGCAGCCGTCCATCTCGCTGGCCTCCTGCAATTCGTCCGGAATGGAAGACTGAAAGAAAGATCGGGCGATAATCACCTGCCACACCCAAATGGCATTGGGAATGAGCAGCGCCCAGCGTGTGTCGATCAGATGAAGCTCCCGCACGACCATGTAGGTCGGTATCAGCCCCCCGCTGAATATCATCGTAAACGTAATGATCATCATCAACGCGTTGCGTCCGAAAAACGATCTGCGCGACAGCGGGTAGGCAATCATGATGGTCAACACGACACTGATGATCGTGCCAGCCGTCGTGTAGAAAATGGAATTGGCGTATCCGGTCATAATCTCGGGCGTTTTAAAAAGGACCCGAAAGCCTTCGAACGAAATATCGACCGGCCACAACCATACCCGACCCGAAGTAACGGCCGCCGGGCTGCTGATGGAGCTGCTGATGATATAAATCAATGGATACAATACCGCAATAACGACCAGAAAGAGAACGATGTATACCGTCGTCAGGAAGATGCGGTCGCCTGCGGACTCCTTGATTTTTCTTGTGCCTGCTTGTTGAACTGCCATGCGATAGCTCCTCCTTACCAAATGCTGTTATGGGTCATTCGTTTAGCCAATCCGTTCACGGTCAGCAGCAGAATGAGGTTGATCACGGAATTGAAGAGGCCGACTGCGGTTGCAAAGCTGTAGTTGGCATTCAGCAGCCCAATCCGATACACATACGTTGCAATGATTTCGGAGTTCACCTGATTCAGCGGATTTTGCAGCAGATAGACCTTCTCGAATCCAAGCGCCATCACGTTGCCGACATTCAGAATCAAAATGATGACGATG
The DNA here is from genome assembly GCF_041954005.1 of Priestia sp. BR_2. Taxonomy (NCBI): domain Bacteria; kingdom Bacillati; phylum Bacillota; class Bacilli; order Caryophanales; family Bacillaceae; genus Priestia; species Priestia sp. BR_2. The sequence continues at coordinate 115,123 of NZ_JAVFHM010000227.1, forward strand.
GTCGGCACAATGCCCGGCAGATCCACATGGCGGATCTTTTGGAAGCGCGAGGCGCCGTCCACCTTCGCCGCTTCATACAGGGTCGGATCAATGCCGGCCAATGCCGCCAAATAGATCACCGCGCTGTAACCTGCCGTCTGCCAAATATCGGACCATACGTAGATGGAACGAAACATCCCGGGATCGCCGAGAAAGTTCACGGTCTCCAGTCCGAAAAAATTCAAAGCCACGTTGGCAAAGCCCAGCCGCGGGGCCAGAAAGAGCATGATGATCGACACCATGACCACCGTTGAAATAAAATACGGCGCGAAGGATACCAGCTGGACGAATTTTTTGAATCGGCCGCCCCGGATCTCGTTAATCATTAACGCCAGCACGATCGGAATCGGAAACCCGGCTAAGATGAGATAACCGCTGAGAATGATCGTGTTTTTGACGAGCGTCCAGAATAACGGATTCTCGAAGAACAGCTCGAAGTGCTTGAAGCCTACCCAGGGACTGCCCCATATTCCCTTGATGACGTTGTAGTCCTTGAAGGCAAGAACGGCATTCAGCATCGGATAGTACTTAAATATCAGGAAAAACAGCAGCGGCGGAATCACGAGCAGGTACAGCTGCCAATGCTTCCTCAAACTCTTTCGTGCAACATGCCAATAGCCGGTGCTGGTGTTGGTATGGATAACAGGCTCCGACTCGATTACCAATGGCTTCTCCAGAATAATCCCCCCTAATGAAATGACAGATGCTGTGTCGGCATTGATTTGATAGCGTTTTCTTTATGTGTCGATCATAGGCGAGAAATCCGGCCTTTGAACAGGTACACTTCGGTCGTTTGGCGTACAAATAACCGTTTTTCCATAGGCCATCCTGTCTCGTCAGGGGCCAAATCCCGGGTATTCGCGTTTTCTTTAGCCCAAACAGCCGCATCGTCCAAAGCGACAATGCGGCTTGCGAGGATCAACCCTTTACACGACCTCATGAGACTGACGGTAAGCGCTCGGGGAAATGCCGATGAGCCGCTTGAATGCCCTGCGAAACGAATGGGAGCTGTTATAGCCCACCTGAGCCGCTATTTCATCGACCGTGAGGTTCGTCTCGGCAAGCAGAATGGCCGCCCGATCCATCCGCACCTTGATCAGATGATCGGAATAATTGACTCCGGTTACTTCCTTGAACAATTGGGAGATGTATTTCTCCGGCCGCTCCACGTGCTCAGCCACGCGGTATAAGGTGAGATCCGGATGTGCGTACGTCGCTTCGGTATATTCATAAATCTGCCTGATCAGTTTGGCATGGGAGTCCTTCTTTTTATTGGAAATATATCGGCACAGCTCTCCCATGATCGCGCGGATTTCGTTATGGATCGACTCCAGCGGCTCGGTAAAGCCGATATCGATGATGCGCCTTTTTATGCTTTCAAACCATTCCGACTCCGCAAAAATTTTCTGATCCATTAACTTAAGGAACGTTCCTTTGATTTCACCTACCAGCTGGTGCTTCATCTCGACGGATAACTCCCGCTGATGGAGATTTTGATCCATGATCAGATTGACGATCTTCTCGGCTTCTTCCAGCTCTCCTGCCCGTATCGTGCTGATCAAGCGCTGCTCGGTGTCCAGCGGGTAGTAATACGTTGTATTGACGATTCGGGCTTCGCGGTACCACACCGTCTCTTTTTGATTCATGTAGACGGCATATTCAAGAGCCTGCTTGGCCTGGTCAAATGACTGCCCCGCCTCTGAGACCGAATCGAACGGATCGCCGAAACCGGCTTGGAGGAACATTTTATATTCATGCAGCACCTGCTTCGTCAGCGTTTCGATCAACCCCGTAATTCGAAGCTCTTCATCCGGTCCAGGCTCTCGTTCTTGGTCGGCAAAGAACAAAACCACCATTTTGTCCGAGCCCAGATCCGTCATGGGCAGCGTCCCGGCGATTTCGGAAAAGGCCTGTTTCATGAGAAGCCGGGCGGCGTTAAGCTCGTTCAGGATCTCCACGCTGTCCATGCCGGCATATCCTTTGATCTGCAGGATGCCGACATAGCCTTTTCCGTTATGCAAGGCAATATCAGCCTGCTGGGCAGCGGAAGCAATTTCGTCCCTCGATTCAAACTCGCCGGCAATCAGCCGTCTCAGGAAAGCATCCCGGACAAACGGCAGCTGACGCGTCAGCTCGTTTTCCAGCTGTTTGTTTTTGCTGATCATATTGGAAATATTCCCGCTCAAAAAGTCGAATTCATTGCGCTCCGTCACCTCATCCCTGCCGAACTGCTCTTTCATGATGCTAATCATTCGATGGATCGGCACGCTGTTCCGATGAGCCAAATACAACCCGAACAGCAGCCCGACGATCATGGCGCCTCCGGTAATGAACCAGGACGCTTGTTTAATTTGATCGGCATTCTCCATTAGGGCGCTGCGGGGGATGCCGGCCTGATAGACCCAACCGCTCTTATCGGAGCGCGTGGTGATCACAAGGTCATTCTTGTAGAACTGGCTGGTTTTGTTCTGATCGAATGCCGGATCGTTCATGATTTGGCTTACATCGGATTCCATGTTTCCTTGAAGAGCAAGCGTATTCCCGTTCCCGTCGTGGATGTGCACCCAGCCGCCGTAGTTGTCGGTTAACCCCGAGAATAATCCGGCAATCGTCCGTGCATCGATCACGACCACAACATTGGCCGGGGAGGAATCGTTAAAGCTGTCCAGCGGGAGCGATTGCATGTACGTGATGACCGAGGTTTCGTTGTCCCTTTCCGAAAAGGAAGAGAGCGGTTTGATTTCACTGCGATGGGCTTTCTCCAGGATCTGTTGTTTCCATTCCTCAAAACTGAGATCGTCATAATGAAAAAACTCATAATAATGCTCCGGCCGATAAGAAGAGCCCGACGTTACGATCAAGTCGTAGTTCGCCAAATAGATGTAGTAATGCTGAAGAAAATCGTTGGTTTGACCGAAAGTCAGCACATTGCGCATCGTTCTCCATATGCCGTAAACATCCCTTTGGGCAAGATGATCGTTGAGAAGCACGTTAAGGTCTTGATTGATCGCCAGCTGCCGCGTCATCCCTTCCACTTCCGCCATCCTGTGTTCCAGCAGCTCCTGGCTTTTCTCGAGCTGAACGATGCTGTTCTCTATCGAAATGGATTGCGTTACGGAGATGGAGGTTAAGTAGGATATGTATCCTCCGATGGTGGGAATGAGCAGAATGGCAATATAGGAGATGAGAAAGCTGCGAAAAACCTTCGATTGCTTAAGAATAGATATCCCCCCTTATGTGATAGCGTTTTCAAAAAATAACGACTCAAGTTCTCCCGCCAGCTATAAATTTGATCATAATGGATATTTGCGGCGCAAGGGTAGGTACTTCTGCGTATGGCAGGGTACATTTTTCCATACCAGGCCTGCATGCGGCTAAATGACGGAAAGTAACTCCATATTAGGGGAATCGGCAAGCTGGGTAAATATCCGATTGTTAAGGTTCATGATGCTTTATGACAATAACGGAAAATAACCATGCCTTTGGATATTTTGACCATTGTCCACATAAAAAAAAGCCGCGTTTTCACGCGGCAGCTGACGTTTAATCCCACCAAAAATACCAGATATCGTGCTTCATTAAATAGTCCGCATAATGTCCAAGCGTCGGAAACCCGTCCATGATATATTGGCAGAAAATAAAATGCTCCTTGGCGAGCCGTAATGCTTCTTCAAACGTATGGGGTCGTTTTCCGGCCTGAAGAATCCAAGTATCTTCCGAAACGGCCACGATTTTAATCTGATACTTCTGCTGAAAATGCTTAAAAATCACCGACTGATGCTCGGGCAGCGGACATTCGTTATAACCTCCCATCGGAACCCACAGCGGTGCTTCATATCCGGCTTCGGCCGGCAGCGTCAGCAGGATCACCTGCTCGTCCTCTTCCACCTTTCCCTGCACCCATGACGTATTCCAGTCAAAGGGCTCGGCATCCGATTCGCCAAACTCTTCGTTGAGCATTTCGCTGCCTTCCCATAATAATGAATAAGAACGATATAATTCCTCAAAGCTCTTGCCTTCTAATTCTTCCGGTTCCAGCGCAATATCCGTATAGGATAATCGCGAAGCCACGATTTTTCCCAACACATCTTTCATGCTTAACCGCTGAACCTGCTCCAGCTCCTTGTTCACGTATTCAGAAAGGGTTTCTTCTTCGCAGATCTCCTCCATCATTTCCACCAGATTGTAGCCGGGAGCGATGAGAATCTTGTGCTCCCCTTCCTTTGGGACTGAGAGCGTTAAGCCATCCAAATCCAAAACTTCAATATCACGTTCGCTTAAATAATTGGCAAGCTCTTCGACCATATGTACACCTCGAATATAGCAGATTTTGAAACCAGTATAAGTTCTTACCCTTAATTTTACAAATGATAGAACCACTTAGATAGTCACTTATAAACAAGTTCAAGAGGACGAGCTTTACGCTCGCCCTCTTGTATATGGACAGACATGTCCATGCTGTAATGGATTAATTGACGGTCAGGGACGCATCGGTTTCTCCTGCCCACTCGCCTACAGGTTTGATGGTATACGTCAATCCCGGCTTCAATTTACTTTCCTGCGTCAAATCGAATATGCCTACGGCTCCTTTTCGGCTTGAATATTTATAGGTCGCAATGTGTTGATTGCCGTCAGCGTCGGTCAATTCCACGCTCCGGCCGGAGAACAGCTCATCCCCCGGATCCTCGGACAACGTGATGGCTATGGAACTGTCGCTGACTGCCTCGGCTCCGATGATGTCCAGCGGAGCATACGATCCTGCAACGAATGACGGATTGGCGATCTGTGCCCAGTCCGAAGAAACGGTGTAGGTAACGCCCGGCGTCAACGTCTGGCCTTCCGGCAATCGGAATTTCGGCTCTTGCTTGCCGTCGGTGGATTGGGTGAAGGGTACGTATTTGGCCACGATGGGTTGTCCGCCTGCAGGCGTAATCGTAACTTCCCTGGCTTGACCAGAAGATATGATCTGATAGACCTTGCCATCGGCGCTGTTATTCTCATCCAATACGAAGGCATTGGCTCCGCGGCCTCCGCTATAAGCGGAAATAACATAACCGTAGTCGACGACGCCATTCTCCTTGAGCGCCTCCAATTCAAATGTATCCTGGGTGACCTGTCTGGCCTCGGTCATGTCCAGCTTCGTGCTGTTTCCTGTAAATGTACCTGCTGTGTTCCCTTTATAGGTCAGCGTATACGATGTCCCCGGTTTTTGAACGGAAGTTGGAACGATATAGGTGGAAATAGAACCCGTCTTCAGACGCGGCATATTCGTTAGGGCAAGACCGTCGTTAAATTTAAAATCTTCTTTGGCTTTGGCAAACGACTCATCGTCCGATGTCAATGGAGCATCAAAGGTGACGATCAAGGTGATGGCATTCAGTGCGCGGACGCTCGTGATTTTTGCTTTTTCCGACGGTATTGCGTCATGTGCAATGCTGATCAAATAGGCAGCCTGACCTCGAGTGGCATGGCCCTCCTCGGAATAAAAACGCTCAGCCCAGTAATCCACGGACTTCGCATCTCGTTTCAGAGCCTTAGACACCATCTGTACCAGTTCGGCGTGGGTAACGCTTCCCCTTGGATCAAAACGTCCGTCCGGTGCCTGCATAATATCTAGTGCTACCAGCTCAGTTGCGTACCGCTCATACCACGCGTTTGATTTCACATCCGTGAAGCTTGGCTCTGTCTCCGCTTTCCCTTCAAGTCCAAACGCAAGCACCAGCATTTTCGCCAGCTCCGCCCGTGTGATCGGACTTGTTATCCCCATCGTGCCGTCTTGGTAACCCTGCATCACGCGCAGCTGGGACAGCCCTTGAACGGCTTGCTCTATATCTTGGGCAGCGAGCGGCGCTTGTGCAGCATCGGCCTGCAGAACATGAAACGGAAGCGTCGCCGTTCCCAGTGCGGCGGCCAGCATCATGGCCGCCAGTTTATTCGAATACTTCTTCATAAGTAAGTCCTCCCTATCTTCGATGAATATGAACGATAATCGTCATATCCCCATGATAGATGAGAGTCCTAAACTCCCAAGAAATCCGGGATTAAACGTTTCGAAAATATTTATTAACAATTTCTAAACTCATTCAGACCGAAAAACGATAGCCCGCTCCCCATACCGTTTCAATGTACTGCGGATTGGATGGATCCAGCTCCATCTTTTCGCGCAGCTTTCGGACGTGAACGGTGACGGTAGCGATATCCCCGCTGGAATCCATGCCCCAAATCCGTTCGAACAATTCATGTTTGTTGAACACCCGGTTCGGATGGCTCGCCAGAAATTCAAGCAAATTAAATTCCCGGGTCGTAAACGCGACTTCCTGATTGCGTACGAACACCCTTCGCGCCGTTTTGTCGATGACCAGGCCCCGGATATGAATTTCCGAGCTTGGACTCGGACTTTGCTTGCCCAGAAGCCTTACATATCTCATCAAATGGGCTTTGGCTCTTGCGACTAATTCGCTCGGGCTAAAAGGCTTGGTAATGTAATCGTCGGCACCGAGATTAAATGCACGGATTTTATCGATCTCCTCATTCTTGGCGGATACGATCAGAATCGGGACCTCCTTGTTCTTCCTGATATGGCTGCACAACTCGTAGCCATTCATGCCGGGAAGCTGAAGGTCCACAATGATGAGGCTGTAGTCCTCGTTAAGTGCAAGCTTCAAGCCCTCGTCACCCGTATGGCATAAATCGACGGCAAAACCGTTCAGCTCAAAATAATCCCGCTCCAACTGGGCGATGGTCGTTTCGTCTTCGATGATGAGAATGCGTGTGTCCATGGGTTACCGCGCCTCCTTCCTGTTCGCTCGTTTCAGGGTAAAGTACAGGCTTGTTCCGACGCCAAGCTCGCTTTCAGCCCAGATTTGGCCCCCGTGTCCTTCAATGATCTGGCTCGCAATCGCAAGACCCAGACCGCTGCCACCTGTTGAAGAGTTGCGGGATGACTCGGCCCGATAAAACCTTTCGAATATATAAGGGATCGCTTCCGGTGCGATGCCTGTACCGTTATCCCGGATTTCAACCGTTACCCATTCCGGAGACAGCCGGATCGAGATGCCGATGTTTTTTTGCCCCTTGTCCATGAAATTCTGGGCATTTCCAATGATGTTGAGCACGGTTCGCTTTAATTTCTCAAGGTCGGCAATGACTTCGACAGGATCACCGGGGCGTTCCTTCCACTCCAGCCGAATGTCCTTCTCCTCCAGAACATAGCGCTGCTCATCGATGCAGTCGTCAATGAAACCGATGATATCGACATGCTCGAACATAAACGGCACCTGCTTCAAATCCAGCTTGGAATACAGAAACAGCTCATCCACGAGTTTATCCAGATCGATGGTTTTGGTGTAGATGATATTCACGTATTTATCCATCTTCTCGGGCGTATCCGCGACGCCGTCACGAATGCCCTCGACATAACCCTTTATATTCGTTATCGGTGTGCGCAGATCGTGTGAGATATTGGAGATCAGCTCTTTTCGGTTCTCTTCGTCCCGGAGCCGGAGCTGAATCGATTCGTGCAGCCGCTTTCGCATATTCTCAAACGTTTCGTTTAGCTGGCCGATTTCGTCCTTCGAATGCATATCCAGGGAAAACTGAAGATTCCCCTCCTTGATGTGTTCGGCCGAATTTCGGAGCAAGTCAAGCGGTTTTACCACGCTGCGCGTAATCCAGCGATATAACATCACGTTCGCAACCACGATGATGCCAACGAGACTCAATACAAGGATGGGCAACAGCTTGCGCGTTACCTCGCCGAAAGGACTTCGCTCGCGGATCACGTACACGCTTCCCTTCGTCTCGTCCGAGAACCGGAAGTCGAATTTGGCATAAGCATAAAAGCGTTCACCGATGCTCAGCGTATTGCGGATTTGATTGTTGTTCAGGTCGAATGGAGGGAGATTCGCTTCCAGCTCAGGCTGGTTTAACGTATTGGACTCGTAAACTTGAAGGCTTTCCTTACGGACGTACAGGCCTGCCCGCACGGTTCTCAGCTTAAAATCATATTCCGTCAGCAGCTCTTGATCCAGCAGACCGTCCGGTTCGTTCTTGGCAAGATATTTTAATTCAAGGAAGATAGACTCCTCTTGCTCGGTCAGCGGGTTAACCTGGTAGTGAACTTTATAAAAATCCCGAACCCCGCGAATGTCCCCGGTAGCCGCGACGGTAAACAAACTGGCAGTCAAGACGAACACCAACAAGCTGATGACCAGCATGCCGGTAAAGGACAGCAGCAGCTTGATCCTGATCGACATGCATCGCCTAAAGCGAACCGGAGACGATGCTGCCCTTAAACATCGTCGCCACGCGCTTCGATCTTCTGGCAATGGCTTCGGCGGAACAAGAAGCTTCGACAAACACGATGCTGGCGGCGTCCCCGACCTGCGGCCATATCTGCTCGCCATCCGGACCAAGCGGCGTCATGCCGCCGGTGATATATTGAAGCGTACGTGCCAAAGAGCGTTCATCCACCCATCGGGACACCTCAGCCAGCCGGCCCGCGCGTTCCAGCACGTCCCCGTTTCCGAAAGGCGACCACACGTCAAAAATGTTATCGCATCCGACGGCTACCTCTACGCCGCACTCATGCAGCAAACCGACCGGCGGCATGTTGCGACCGATCGGCACGCTCGAAATAATGGCAACCCCTGCATCAGCCAGCATTTCCCCCATTTCGATGGCTTGCGGCGTCGGGATATCGCCGAGTCCGAATGCATGGCTAATCGCCACTTTGCCCTGCAGGCCCGCCTCGATGGTCAGCTGTGCCAACCGCTTCATGGTGAAGGTTCCCAGATGATGGGCATCGTGCAAATGCAGGTCAATTCCCGCATTCGCCTCCACGGCAAGCTCTACCATTTCCTGCAGGGAAGCTTCGATATCACCATCCACCGTCGCCGGGTCCACCCCGCCTACCAAGCCTGCTCCGCCGCGAAGTGCTTGTCTCACCCATTCCTTTGACTTCGAGCGCAGCAAACCATGCTGAGGAAAAGCTACGATCTCGTAGGATAACTTTCCTTCAAATGCGCGTAATGCTTGTTGAACCGCTTCAAAGTTAGCCAAACCCGCTTCCGGATAAATATCGACATGCGTTCGTACATGCGTCACCCCGGACTCCAGGTACATCTGAAGCAGGCGTTCCGCACGGTCCTGCGTCCGGGTATCCAGGGCCGGAAGCGTTGCTTTCTCGATATCCAAACGCTCGAAAATGCTGGAGACCGGCGTTACGGATCGCCACCGGTCACCGAGCAGCGTTTTATCCAAATGGCAGTGCTTTTCGGTAAAGGACGGCAGAAGCAATACACCCTTCACGTCGTGTTGCGGCCATGAATCCGTGATGGTCTTATCGGATGACACGATCTTCGCAATGTTCCCGTCCTCTATGAATACGTGGCAAATCTCCGTTTTTGTTCCCGTAATAACGCCTTCTTGAACTTCATAGCCGCTCTCTAAACGAGCATTCGTTAACCAAAATGCGGTACTCATATCCATCGTTCCTTTCCTTGCCAGATATACGATTATGCTATCATAGGAACATCTATATGGATAATATTAAAAAAATAGGATTCACTTAAGTTTTACATATACATATAAAAGAAAAGCCACCCGTTGAGGATGACTCTTCTGGTAAAGACATGGAAGTAGGCATGAGGTTAAAGCTTTATGGCTCTTGTCGCAATTAAACTGTTTGCATAGCGGTCCAGCAATTTCTCGCCTCCGAAGGAATCCTCGTATAACCCGGCAATCATAAATCCGGATTGAATCTGACCTCCCATTTGCTGTTCCAGCGTATGTCCGAATTCCAATGCTACCCCGCTTCTCACAATCTCTTCTTCCGTCGCATAATCCAGTTCAGAATAGGGAAGGGTGTGCTTCACCCGAAGCGTGCCCTGTTCTTCCAGTTCCCAGTCGAATAAATAAAAGACCGGGTTCATAAAGCCGCTAATCATTATGCCGCCAGGCTTCAACACGCGATATGCCTCCTGCCAGACCGGCTGGATATCAGGCACGTAAAGGTTAGATACCGGATGAACCAACAAATCAAAGCTCTCCGATTCAAACATGCTTAAATCCGTCATCGAACCGAGAACCGTCCGAATGGACAATCCGTCCCGTTCAGCAACAAATCGATCCTGCTCCAATTGAGATTCGGAGAAATCCAGCACGGTTACATTTGCTCCCGCAGCTGCCAATACGGGTCCCTGCTGCCCTCCTCCAGAAGCTAGGCAGAGCACATTCTTTCCGTTTAGTTCCGGAAACCATTCTTTGGGCACAGGCTTGGTTGAAGTGACGATAATAGACCAATCGCCCATTCTGGCTTTCTGGATTTCTTCGCTGCTTACAGGAACAGTCCACTGATTTTTCTGTTTGACTTTAAGCTCCCATTGGTCTTGGTTATGCTTGATAATCTCCATATGCAGATCTCCTATTATTGAATCATGGGCTTTCAGCTTGTATTCACGGACCTTTGATCCAGCCAGGCTTCAAACTGTTCCGGCGTGCTTACGTTGTCTTCGAGAACCGCTGTATAAATATCGAAGCTTCGTACACTTTTTCCATATTCAGCAAGGCTTGCCCAACGATTTTTGATTCTCAAAATAGCTTCCCGGCGTTCCTGAGTCAGCCGTCCAGGCATCGTTATGATATGTTTCAAGTCAGGTTGTCTCTCCGGTTCATCCACGAACCAAATGTCCAAGGCCCATTCGTTACCGCGCTGTGATTTATATTTTAGTCCGATGTACAATCCATCGGGATACGCGGGATCCGTATTATAATCACCGGTATCGTTGATGAACTTCAGCTCCCGTACACCGGCTTGCAGCATGAGCTCCGATGCGATGTGTGCAGTTAATGGTTGATTCAGCCGGGAACATTTTACCGTCATGTCCAGGTCTCTCCATACCATCAATCCGAGGGCTGAGCTGCCGACACGCACCGGTTCGCCTGCTTGACTTAACAACTCGTAAAGTCGAAGTTCATCTGCTACCTCAGAAGCTTCCTCCTGGAGAGCCTCTTGTTGTAGTTGAAGTTCGCTTTCCGCCATACGGTGTTCACCTCTAATCATATCGTTGATATCTCATATGGTATCACCCGATCAGCGTGCTTTCCAAGGGATTGAATGCTTATAATTATCTTTCACGGATAAAGTGTGATTCGACATCGAACTATACGGAATAAAATATGCGTGCACCCGACAAAAAAGGCGTGCAAAAATCGGCGCATAGCTTCGGCATTCGTTCACGCATCCATGCATGCACGGATTCATTCTCCATCTGAAAGACATAGTAGCCGATAATGGCAAGCAGCATGCAACCTTCTAATAAAACGAGCTTATGTTGTCCTGTATGATCATTGCCATAATACCCTTTCAGGAATGTATCCCGAAGCTGTGAAGGAACCATCATGGCACCCATGGCAACATCCGTGTAATGGTACCCTGGTCCGAAAAAACCAAAATCGATAAAACTCAGTTCTCCATCTGAGGTCATGATGATATTCCCCAAGCTCAAATCTCCGTGGATAAGCCCCCAAGCCTCAACGTTGCCACTGTCCACAAGAAGCGCGTTAACCAACGATATCGTTTCTTCAATAATGGAAATATCGGAGGAAGTAAACAAATCTTTCGCCAATCCTTGCTTTATAACTTCAATCATATATAGATTGTAGGCTATCCCCTGACTCGGACGCTTGTCCAAGCCCTCCTGCTCGTATGAGCCATAAAATTTGTGCAGCTCAGCAATGCGAGTCCCCAGCTTCTCGACCAGTACCGGGTCGCTTACGTCATCCTTCTGCAAGTCTCTTCCTTCCAGCCAGGTAAGCACGGAGCTGTTCCAACGCTTCCCCTCGTGTTCGAAAATCGTGATCAATTCACCTTTCCGATTACGCATAGGCCTTTGGACAAGCAGATGATCCCAGCCTGACAAGTGCTCCAGCATATGCAGTTCGCCCAGCAGACCGTCGTAGGTATGCTGCTGACCAGCCATGCCTTCTTTTAGCGGTTGATGAATGCGCATCAGATATGTGCTTCCGTCATGGCCTACTACCTTATACGTTCGATTTTCATTATGCCGAATAAAGGCAATTTCCGGTTCCCGGATGTCGTATTCATTCAAAATTTCCTGCAGCTGTTCATTTCGCATTTGAAACTTCTCCTTATACTTCTGAAATGGAACCCGTCAGCCCTCCAGGAACGTATCGTCAAAATACGCTTTGAAATCCGGGTACAAAAATACTAGCGACTCTTTAAGTTCGTCCCGATCCGTGTGTTCTTCATCCAGATCAAACAATATTTCATGTTCGATCTCATAGATGGCTCCGATTCCCTCGCCGGCCTCTCCACTTACATCGATACACCAGATCTTGCCGTATTCGGAATCCCAAGTGAAAGGGAGATATCCCAGCCGGCACAACAAGGGATTGTACATGTTCCTGACGTTCTCCAGCGGCTCGTCTACCGGCTGTTCAGGTATGACGTCAAAGTAATGATGGTACGTGGAGATGAATGCTTTATACCACTCGGGAAAATTCAATCCATACGCTGCTTCCATCTCCCCAATCTGATCTTCGCTCACAATGGAAGGGACCAATTTCCATATGGACCATTCCTCATCGGTATCAACGGTCTTCATCTCCGCGGGAACGTCCGGCCGCATCCACCTGCAGAACCCATCCTCCGAAATTTCGCCGTATTTAGCGTAATAGGCCTCAAACCCTCGTTTGATATAATCGCGTATTTCCATGTATAAAGTCTCCTTATGTAGAAAATCGTCCCTTTTTCATATATTACTATTATCTATTTTCGGGTTATGATTAGATTCAATCTATTCTATTTTGTTTACAATTCAGAAACAATCCGGAGATTCTATCGATATAACTCTCTTATATACTCAATAGACAGCTAACGAGGAGGGACTACACATGCGCAATACTTTTATCAAAACAATCCTGCCATCCGTCATCATCGGTTCAGTCGTAACAAGTTTGGCTTTATCCGGGTTCCCGAACGGTTCCGGCTTGGATAAGGCGGAAGCGGCCGCAGCATCTTCTGCCAGCCTATCATTTTCGAAGTTTTTGGATAACAACGCCCCTAAACGGACGCTGAGGTCGGTTAACGGGATAAATACGGTCACCAATCTGTCCAGCACGGTTGTGCTCGTCAATAAACAAAGAAATCTACCATCGAATTATGTACCGCAAGATTTGGTCGTACCCCAAATTCCGTTCAGCTTCTCGGGACCAAGCCCCAAAAAGCAGATGAAAAAAATAGCGGCGTCTGCGCTCGAAAAGCTGTTCGCTGCTGCCAAACGGGACGGGATCGACCTCAAAGCCGTATCAGGTTATCGTTCCTATGCAACCCAAAAAGCCATATTCGCGCGTAACGCCAGTATCAAGGGCGAGGCTGTCGCTAACCAAACAAGCGCACGCCCGGGGCAAAGCGAGCATCAGACCGGACTTAGCATGGATATTTCCAGTGCTTCCGTAGGCTATGCCCTGGAGCAAAGCTTCGGAAATACGAAGGAAGGCAAATGGCTGAAGGCCAATGCACCGAAGTACGGATTTATCATTCGTTATGGAAAAGGTCAGGAGAAATTAACCGGATACTCTTACGAGCCTTGGCATGTACGCTATGTGGGCGTCTACATTGCCGGAGAAATTACGAGACAACAACTGACGCTGGAGCAGTATCTGGGTCAAGCCCGGTAATCGCAAATTTTATATAAGCGGGCCCAAACGGGTCCGTTTTTTTCGTATGAAGTCTTCCGGTCGCGCCTTCTGAGGTACATCCGCATATTTTGCAGCGTTTCCTGCGGACAATGTACTCCGCTTGGACGAAGCACGTACATTAACAGCAGTAGACAGGTTAGTTAGAGCTTACGATTTTCGCAAACGGGGTGAACAATGTGCCTATCAAATCAGGGAAGCAGTACATCGAACGGATCGATCGGCAAAACATCAACCTTCGGTATAAAGGGGAGCTTATCCAGGGACCTTTATCCAAGCACCCTGCATTCCAGGGTATCATTCAGACCCAAGCGGAGCTTTACGATATGCAAGGCGAAGCGTGTTATATCGAGCAGATGACGTACCCCTCGCCCGATACCGGAGAACGGGTGGGCCTGTCTTTTCTCCCGCCGAGGAATGCCGAGGATTTGCAGAAACGCAGATTGATGATGGAACTTTGGGCCAAGAGGCACAACGGCTTTTTAGGCCGCTCTCCCGATTATATGAACACGGCGATCATGTCGCTGTACACGGCTGCCAATATACTGGAGGAACACAATCCGAAGTACGCGGAAAACCTCAGGGCCTATTACCGGTACTGTCGAGATCATGATATCACGTTATCCCATGCCTTCATTCAGCCCTATGCTTGTAAAATGTCCGGACAGCAAGATGCTGCAGAGGACACGATCGCCGCCAAGGTGGTTGAGATCAACGATCAAGGCATGATCATAACCGGAGCTTTCATGATGGCAACGCAGGGAGCCACGTGCGAGGAAATGCTGGTATTCCCGTCGCCTTCGCCCACGTTGTTCCAGAATGTCAATCCAACCGCATTCGCCTTTGCGGTACCGAACGATTTGCCCGGAATGACGTTTATATGCCGTGAGAGCTATGGTGCCGCTTCTTCCTATGATTATCCCTTGAGCGCCAGATATGAAGAGATGGACGTTCTCGTCATCTTTGACCACGTATTGGTCCCGCATGACCGGATCTTTTATTATGGGGACGAGGCCTATGCCGGACGTTTATTCGGCGAGAGTCGCTTTCACACCCATATTGCCCATCAAATGGCCACCCGTTATATCGCCAAAACCGAATTTATGCTTGGTTTGCTGGAGAGCTTGGCAGACGAGCAGAACGTTGGGCTCGAGCCCCAAATGATCGCGAACGTTTCAAAAATCATTGCATATCTCGAGACCTTCAAAGCCCTGAGATTGGCTTCCGAACTGGGCGCCAGCCGGGATAAATTCGGTTATTTCGTTCCATCGGCGGGCCCGCTTACCGCATCCAGCATGTTATTCCCCCAACTTTATCCCGAGATGGTGGAGATGATACAGCTGCTGGGTTCCAGCGGCCTGATTATGATCCCTTCCGAAATGGACTTCCAGTCGGATTCAGGTCCTTATCTGAACCAATATTTAAGAGGCTCGACCACGGAGGCGCGGGATCGAATCGCCTTGTTCCGCCTTGCCTGGGAGCTTGGCGCAGGCTCTTTCGGGGGCCGTCAAACCCAGTTTGAACGCTTCTTCTTCGGAAATGCGCAGACGGTAGCCTATCGCATGTATAACCAGTTTGAACAGCATGAGCAGCTACGGAACAGGATTCAGGATTTTATCGCCAAGAACGATACTTCATCATGATTTGACGGTTTGGATGATTAGGCAAGAAAAAAAGATGCGAGCCCATATCTCACATCTTTCCGTTTCATTACAAACACAATGAGCTTACGAATGGGAATGCAGGCTCAAGCGGAACCGATACCTCATGTCGTCTTCGAACCACATCATAAAGTTTGTCCCCCATACGTTGTTGTGCAGGTTGAAATGAAATCCGCCGGTCAACGGAGCATAGGAGTTGTCGAATTGCAGCAGCCTCGGTTCCCCCGGGCACACAAGCGGCGCGTCCAAGGATTCAATGACCGCCGTTCCGTCCGCCCCCTCATAATATAAGCCCGAATTGATGCCATGCATGTTCCGGTTGCCGTCCTTGACGACGGATAACGGAGATATCCGCATTCCCAGCTTATCCATCGACCATGCGTTAGGATTATCCACAAGCGGCACAAACGATAACCAGCTTGCTTCCGGAAGACGGCATGCGGGTTTGCCCCTCCAGCTTAGGCATACCTCAATGACGGGCTCATTCGCATGGAACGAATAGAATACGTTAATTTGGCGTGGTGCCCCGTACTGATTGCTGAGAACCTCCGGCAGCTTCATTTCTGCGGTCACGATATCATAATCGGCATGCCTCTCCAGGTGCAGTGTTCGCAAGGACGCGGTGTACCTCTGATGCTCCGGCCTCGGTTTGACATACTCGATTCCCGGCTTGCCGAAATCGTTGTCCGCCCAGCCATGATGTATATCCAGATTCGTCATGTATTCTTTGAAGAAACGGTTGTAGTTTTCTTGGCCGAAGGTTTCATACATATAAGTGCCAAGTCTCTGATGCTCTCCCGCCCATGCCTTTCCGGATCGATCCATCAATCGGTTAATCGAACCGTCGGCAGCGAAGCTCACCTGAAACTGGCCTAATTCGTAAAGCTCGTTCGTTTCGATCGGCTGTTTATGCTGCACCGGCTCCGAGTTATGGACGGTATGCTGCGGACTCATCCGATCCAGCTCGGTTCTCGCTTCAGCCGCTAGCGTCGTGGGCAGCGATTGAAGAGCTTCTTCAAGATAATCCCGCTGCTCCTGCCAGGAACTCTCGTAATGGCTGTACGATCTGGTGCCGTTTGCCTGCTGGCATAGGTAATCGAATTTCTTCCGTGTATTGTCTTCAACAATATCCCGTGCTCTTGCAGCGGCTAGATCAGCCGAGGAATAATTCACGAAATCGACGAGATACACGGAATTGTTCAGCCCCCAAGTATGCTCGGGAATCAACATCAGACGGTTGCAAAATCGAGCGTACGCCTCACTGTCCCTATCCAATCGACCATCCTCGATCCAGCGATCCCGAAGCCTTAACAATTCGCGGTAGCGGGCGATTTTCCAAGGATCCGAGGCAATCCCGTGTATCCACGAGTCCCCGATCTCTTCGCTGACGACAGGCAATCGGTCTTTCACCGCTTGAAGCCGCGCGGCAAAAGCATCCAATGTCGAGGCCATGATGTCCGCCCCCGGATATTCCCTTCGCAGCTGTTCGAATAATGCCCGGATCTCCTCCATCGTGGATGGACCATGATTATCGTGGGTATGGGCAAAATACAAGGCATCCTCCAGCCCTTCCATCTGATAGGGCTTACCATAACTATCCGCATAATGTACGATAATCTCCGAGCCGTCGGAAGCACGCCATACAAACATCTCCGGCACCTTGGGATTTTTGGAGACCATGTTAACGCCTAAATGTAAATATTGTATGCCGTGTTTTGCCAGCAGAGGCACCATGGCTAGGGTATGGCCCGGTACGTCCGTCATTTTTGCGGCAATCGTGGTTTTTCCGTACTTTCGGTCCAAATCGCCCGAAATGGACAGCCCGAATTCGAATAAACCGGCATCCATGATCTCGGTATGCGTTGTAAACGGCAGCCCGTGCCAGACCATGCGTCCCTCCCCAATGGCTTTTTCCATGCGCGCCCGCATGTCGGGAGAAGCCGTTTGCAGAAATTCATGGATTAGCCATGAGCCGGTGGTCCATACGAATTTTACATCCCCCTCTTCATTCGACAGCTGTTCGGACAGCTCCAAGGCCTGGGGTATGAAATGTTCCATATATCGGTCGATTACGTTCTTTCCCAAATCGGTAAACCCGATGTCCAGATGGGTCTTGAATACGACATGAACTCTTTTGATTGATGCTGCCATGCATGACCGCCTCCTTCAACAATGATCGGCTTAATGCCGAACTTTGAGCCCATTTTACTAGAGCGCATCGAGCAAGTCTTTGCATGATAGGGTCATGCTTTTGCAAAATAAGGACACCTAGCGTGAATAGAGCCAGAGTACGGGCATGCCGAAAAGCCCTCTCATTTCGGCTTGGAATGAGAAGGGCTTGTAAGGAAAATGCGGATATCAGAACGTGCTCGCCTTCGTTGTGTCCGGACACCATCTGGCCGGTCGGTAATATCGGATCAGGACCTCCATCGCTTCGGGTGTCCGCAGATGGGTAAGCGTTTCGAAGGCATACGCCCTGACGTAACGATCCTTGCTGAGAAGAGCTTGCTCTAGCGAATGGATGACGATGGGAACGTCCTGTGGCGAGGCCGTTCGCAGCAATGACAAGGCTGCCGCATATCCGAGTTTGTTCAGGATATAACTTTGCTGCGTGTTGTCGTTATCCCGGGTTTCCGCTGTTCCGTCCCCCTCTTGCAGTATCGACTCTTCCAATATGTTGGCCAAGGCCTGGCACATTTCGCCTGCCTCACTCCCCATCATGCCCAGCGCTTCGATTGCGTTTCGACGAACCCAATCGCTCGGGTCCTGTAAGCATGCAATCAATGCAGACGAAACCTGACGCGTCGAAGGCACAATCGCCCCTAACGCAAAAGCAGCAAGCGCTCTGCGCTTCTCGTCCGAATGTTCGAGCAGTGTCAGCAGTCCTGGAACGGCTCCAGCGCCGGCACTCTGCAGTCCGTAAGCCGCTCTTTCCGCGATTTGCCTTGTACCTTCGGACATAAGGCGCAGCAATTCATCGGTTCCTGCGGATCCCAGCCGGCCAAGCGCATAACCGGCATTCAAAGCTACCGGCTCCTTGTCATTCAACATTCGGCCCAGTTCCGGAGCTAAGGAAGCGGCCTTCTCTCCTAACATTCCAACTTGATCCGCCGCCCTGGCGCGAATGACCTCGTCCTCGGATTTTAATTCTTCGGCCAATGGCTCGATCGGGACTTCGTCTTCCGTTGCCGAGAGGTTCTCCTGACCCGGTTCGCCGCGCATCCAGTTCCATACATCCCTCCAAAGATTCAAGTGCGCGTAAGGGGTTCCCCCCGTTAGGTTCATTTCGGTCCCTAGATGATTCCAGCTCGGCGATTCCGGCGCACGCAATCGAACGAATTGAAACTTCAGCATGTATCGATCCATGCCAGACACATTAAGCGAAGCTTTGTGCCACAAATCAAAATGCACCAAAACCATCGTCCCCGCTTTGCCAGTCGGGAGTATCGTCTCGCCTTGATCGCCTACGAACTTATCGTAGTATGCGGTACCGGGCATGATGGCGGTAGGTCCCATTTCCTCGGTGATATCCTGCATGTAATAAAATATCATCGCCCACCAAGGTCGGTGGCTGCGCATGCTGGACCAGTAACCGTCTTTATGCCACTGCCCGCCCCCCGGCAGCGGATCGCCCGGCTGATTGTAATGGCAATGCCGATGCGGATGCATGTAGTAGTCCGCTCCGAGCACGCTCGTCAAAGCCCCTTGAACGACCGGTGTTTCGAAGAACTGCTGAATCTCGGGTACGCGGGGCAGGATGTTATTGCCGGGATTTCCTTCCTCGTGCAGTACGGCGTTGATTTTATCCCTGACTTCAGCATGCAGCTGATCCGGCAATTCGTTATGAAGCACCACATACCCCTTCATGATAAACTGGCAAATTTGTTCATCCGTCAACAGCCATTGACTGTCCAACATCTCAATTCCCTCCTCAAGCATGAAATGAATTAGTGTTAGTATAGCAACGCCCGCGATCCTTGTATTTACATAAACGTCAGGCTTTTGTACAATCGTCATGCGAATAATAATAGAATCTTCTCTTGAAGGATGTGGAAATGAATACGTGGATTTTGCCGTCTTCCATCCCTATGTGCTGTACGCCA
The DNA here is from genome assembly GCF_041954005.1 of Priestia sp. BR_2. Taxonomy (NCBI): domain Bacteria; kingdom Bacillati; phylum Bacillota; class Bacilli; order Caryophanales; family Bacillaceae; genus Priestia; species Priestia sp. BR_2. The sequence goes on from NZ_JAVFHM010000227.1 coordinate 134,645, forward strand.
CCAGATACCCCTTTTCCAAAGGTCAAAGCAATAACAACCGCCACTGTTATTCGTCATCCCTTTATCTCATTACCGAGGGTCGGGGCATCGTTCGCACTCGTGGGCGAACGCACATCACCGACCCAGGTTCCCTTGTGTACATACCGGCAGGTCAGCCGCATGATTGGATAGCGGACAGCCGGGATCCCATGGTCCATGTGTGCTGTTATTTCGACTGGGCCCATGTGGACCGCAGGCATTTGGCCGATCACCCCAGCGTAATATGTTATGACATGGCCCAACTGAATCCTTCCTATGTAGGTCCTGCTTTTCCTTACGCCCTACCCGAGTTCATGAGAGTAGAGAAAGTCAGCCTATGGAGCGATTGGTTTGAAAAATTCTACACCGGGAACCAGTATGAAAATGAGCATACCTATATGCGCAGCGTGAAGACGCAGAGCCAATTCCTGCAATTCATTGAATACTTCCTTGCCTTCGCCCTGCAGGACGAGGCGATACCCGATCACAGAATGAACAAGCTGCTGCAGCGTTTGGATCAGGATATCCTTCACGGCAAACTGCGGCCATTGGAAGCATATTATGAGGAGCTCCGGATCAGCAGAGGTTATTTCTTCGAATTGTTCAAGCGTTCGACGGGGCTGCCGCCGACGCAGTATATTAACCAGTTTCGCATCCATCGTGCCAAGGAGGATCTGCGCAATACGGACATCAGCATTACCGAGATCGCCGAGAAGTTCGGCTTCTCATCCATCCATTATTTTTCGAAGCTGTTCCGTCAACTTAACGGACTGTCGCCCCTGGAGTATCGGAAACATCAGATGGAAGCCGACTGACGAACGAACTTCGCCCCAATCCGATGTATACCTCGATGCGTAACATCGCTTATAATGTACGATAATCAGGAATGGCACACGCTCAGAATTAGGCGAAGGACCTAAACAGGAGAGGTTGGAATATAATGCGCTTTTTATCGAACCTCGGCTCCTTTATCAACGCATGGCGGGATTACCCGGCTGAAGAGAATACGGTGCTGGGGAGTCGCTACACCGTCCAAGAAATGATTGGCGAAGGAAGTTACGGCATCATCTATCAATGTCGGGATCAACAGAGCGGTCATATAGTCGCCGTCAAACAGTCACGGCCAAGCAAAGGCGATTACGCCAACGAATTGCTGAATCGGGAAGCCGTGATATTAAGCACCCTTCAGCATCCGCAAATTCCGGCATATCGGGATTTTTTCACGGACAGCCGCCATTCGTATCTGGTCATGTCTTATATGGACGGGGATACGCTGGAGGATTTAATATTCGAACATGGCATGAAATACGGGGAAGCCGAATGTCTCCATATCGCGCTGCAGCTTCTGGAGCTGGTCCGTTACCTGCACGAACAAGGCTATGTTCATCTCGACCTGCGGATTCCCAATGTGCTGTTTAAGGATGGCCGTATCCATCTCATCGATTTTGGGCTGGCACGAAGGATCGGTGAACCCCCTCCTCTCCGGCAGCCTGTCCGAAAGAAGTTCCGGCGCGGCGGCACGAGCTCCTCTGTTCAATATAAAGAGTCGAAAGAAATCGAGGATCTCCGCGACATCGGTCACTTTATGTTGTTCATGCTCTATTCTGCCTATGATCCGGACGACGACCCGAGCGCAATCGGGGATCGAAGCTGGCAGGAAGAACTGCAGCTCTCGGATGAACTCCGGGATATGATCAAACGCTTGCTGCAGTTGAGCAGACCTTACTCCGGTTCCTTGCAATTCATGAATGAGCTCCAGACGCTCGCGAATGCAAAAAAACCGCCCCTCTGATAAGACGGGCAGCGTTTTATTTGATTCCGGGGTTTCATTTATGTTACGATCCGATTAAATGATATGGAATGATTCCGAACAAGAAAGGAGGAAATTCCACATGTTACGAAAAATCATGAACAAATTTCTCCACTCGACGTCCCACAGTCATGGCCGCAAGCGTTACAGCAGTTCCGCGAAGAATTACGGAAGAAAATACAGCAGCAGTCACGGGTATTCTCGCCGCAAAGGATCGTCTTCCGATTACAAACGCAGGCACGGCAACCAAGGTCATGGCTATTATAAAAACAGAAGAGGCAGCTCAAGCTAATCATTCAACATCATATAGCACACTACCTCCTTCAACGTGGTTGCATGTTGAGGGATTTTTTTATCGTTTCACCGAATCGTGAAGTTGACGCCGTAATAGGACAATGCCAATTTACCGGCCACTCTCTGGGAAGAAGCATTATCCCATGAGGTACTGTACAGGGGCAATGCTCCCATTTTCCGCACCTCGATTGCCCAACCGGCAGCAACGGCGGCCGCATAACCTCTCCCTCGAAATTCGGCTAACGTCTCCAGTCCGGCTTCGTGCGCTTCCGCAGAAACGCGAACACTCCGGCAGACCGACACCACCCTCTGATCTTGAATGATCGCGACACAAGGCTGGGCGTAGTCAATTTCCGCGTTCAGCCATTCCAAACCGGCGAGCGAATACTCGGTTATATTGTCTCCGGTGATCGATACCGCCTGCATGTTCGGCGATGACGTTGTGATGTCAAGAATCCGATAACAAGGTCCGCTCGTATATTGATCAGCAGCCAGCAGATTCATGTAGTCATCGAAGTGCTTGGGTCTCGTTTGAAAATCTTCGTTAAGAGACGGTTCATTTTCAACCAGCGCCGTCAGTTGCTCGGCAAGTTTGTCCTGAATATCATAACGAAGCCGGCAAACGGCTGAACCGTCGATCGTTCGACCCAAGAAAAATCGGGGAGCCGGCTCCTCTCCCGGCCAAGGCTCGTTAATGGTTCGCATCCGACTATCCAGGTCATGCGTAAACATAACCCGTGCGTGCATCTCCATCAAATCCTTAGCGGTTGGCTCATGTCCTATCCGCTGGTTCATGCTTTCACCCCATAAGAATTTCAACCATAGTTTCGCCCCATCCATCTCCATCGTAGCAGATTTTTCGAACAACGGGTTGGGCACAAATGAATATAAACGATAAATAAAAAGACCCTGTCTCCCTTTGTATCAGGGAAACAAGGCCAACATGGGATCGTGCCTATCTAGGATCATGCCTCCCTGCCAAGGGAGTTCCGCTGCAATCGCGGTATCAAAGCGTACGCAAACGTGAAGAGCGGGCTCAGCCAAAGGAAAGTTGCATAAGGTGCGTACTCGATGACCGGTACTCCAAGGGTCGTGGCAAAAAAAGCACCGCTGACGCCCCATGGAATTAAAGGGTTAACCAGCGTTCCACAATCCTCCAATGTGCGTGACAGCGTCTTGGCCGGTATGTTTCGGCGAGTATATTCCTCCTTGAACATTTGACCGGGCAAAAGGATCGATAAATACTGCTCGCCCGTCATGCCGTTAACCGCGATGGAAGATGCACCCGTCATCACGACCACGCTGCTGCTGCGCTTCAGCGGCTGCATGACTTTACGGAAGAAGGCTTCGATGACGCCGCAATGCTGAAGCAGCCCTCCCAAGGATAATGCAATCAAGATCAGCGATACGGACCACATCATGGATTGCAATCCGCCGCGGTTGACAATGGAAGCAACGGTTTCGTTGGCAACCGTACTCTTGTAGCCGCTCTGCATCACGCTGAACCAGACATCGACGGCTGCCTGCTGCTGAACGAAGGCCGTCACGATCAGTCCGGTTACAATGCCTGCGATGAGCGTCGGCAGGATCGGCATGCGCTTGACGGAACAGGCGATAACGGCAAGCGGCGACATCAACGTCAGCCAATGAATATGGAATCCGTCATGAAGCGCCGCCTTGATTAGATTTATCGAGGACAAATCCAGCGCGTTACTTGTGGGCGCAAGCAGGAAAAAGACCGTTGTCACCACAAGGGCCGGCACTGTCGTGTAAATCATATTGCCGATATGGGTGAATAAGGATATGCCGGCGACCGCGGGAGCAAAGTTCGTGGTGTCGGAGAGCGGCGACATTTTATCACCGAAGCAAGCGCCGCAGATCACCGCTCCGGCTGCCAGCGTCGGAGAAATTCCTGTCGTTACCGCGATCCCCATAAAGGCAACGCCAACCGTACTGACTGTCGTGAAGGAGCTTCCGGTGAACATCGAGACCACGATGGTCACATATAATGCGCTCACGGCAAAATAATGCGGTTCGATATAATCCATGCCATAGTATAAAATAGTCGGTACCGTGCCGCTCATCATCCATACCGCAATCAAAATGCCGATGAGCGAAAGAATGAGAATCGGCATAATCGCCGTTTGAATTCCTTGAATGATGGCGGATTCGAGCTGCTTCCAGGAAAACCCGAACAAACGCAGCAAGGCCGCCGTACCGACGGTGGTTGCCAAGAGCGGAAGATGCGGTTCTGCTTTCAGCAAAAAGATGGAGACAAACAGCAGCGCCAGAATAAACGCGATAAGAATGATGCTTTTTGAGAAACTGAGATGTCGTTCCATGATGCTAAGACTCCTTATCCATTGTCGTGGCGGGAGAAACCTCCCGTCCATTGATGATGAATGTTTGACTTTTTCACTTTTATGCTTTTCGGCTTTTTGGCTTCTTTGCATTGAAGCGCAGAGTAACACTATAAACGATAAGGGCGGACGCCGTCAATGTAGGAATCATGAACAATCACCAAAATAAAGACGACTGCTTGCTGCAGTCGTCTTTTATCATATATAGGATGTATCGTTATTTCGCTTGAATGTAACCTTCCGCTTTCAACAGTTCCGCAATCAGAACGGCTCCGCCGGCTGCACCGCGCAGCGTATTATGCGAGAGGCCCACGAATTTATAATCGTAGAGGGAATCCTCGCGCAATCTGCCAACCGAAACGCCCATTCCGCGCTCAATGTCGCGATCCAGCTTCGTCTGCGGCCGGTTCTCTTCTTCGAAATACGTAATGAATTGCTTAGGCGCACTAGGGAGTTCCAACTCTTGCGGTCTGCCTTTAAACTGCTGCCAGCGTTCCAGGATTTCCTCCTTCGACGGCTTGTTCTCGAACGAAGCAAACACGGTAGCTAAATGGCCATCGGTTACGGGAACGCGTATGCATTGCGTCGTAATCAATGGGGATTCAGCTTTCACGATCTCCCCGTTCACAACGCTGCCCCAGATGCGAAGCGGCTCCTGCTCGCTCTTCTCTTCCTCGCCGCCGATATACGGAATCACGTTGTCCAGCATATCCGGCCAATCGGTGAAGTTCTTGCCGGCCCCGGATATTGCCTGGTAAGTGGAGGCAACGACATTCGTAGGTTTGAAATCAAGCAAAGCGTGCAGCGCCGGCACATAACTTTGAATGGAACAATTCGGCTTCACCGCAATGAACCCGGTTGTTGTTCCCAGACGTTTGCGCTGTGCGGCAATCACGTCGATATGACCCGGATTGATTTCCGGAATGACCATCGGAACGTCAGGCGTCCAGCGATGGGCGGAGTTGTTGGAGATGACGGGCGTGCCCGTTTTGGCATAGGCCTCTTCCAATGCCTGAATCTCGTTCTTCTTCATGTCGACCGCGCAGAATACGAAGTCAACCTCTGCGGCAACCTGTTCCACCTGCGATGCATCCTGAACGACAATGCCTTTCACCTGCTCGGGGATCGGCGTAGCCAGCTTCCAGCGGCCCTGTACCGATTCTTCATACGTTTTGCCGGCCGAATTGCGGCTGGCTGCAATGGTGGTCACTTCGAACCATGGATGCCCATCCAGCAATTGCATAAAACGTTGACCCACCATTCCTGTTCCACCGACTATACCCACTCTAAGTTTTTGTGACATTCGCTACTCATATCCTTTCAATAATGGCGTCATGTTCCCATACATCGATGTACCGTACGGACAAAAGCATGCAATAAATAAGCTACTACTAGATAATTATTCAATCCGGCAAGATCCGTGTAGGTTTCCCGCCTTGTACCATCGTATTTCTTTAGATATAAGAAAAGTTTACTTTCTCAGAAGACGGACCGCTTATATCAGAACGGTTACTTACGATATAAGAACGGCAAGCCACTGATGTCTAACCTTTTTGATCACTTAACAAAAAAATCCCACCCCCAAGACCGTAAGTCTCAGGGACGAGATTGTTATACTCGCGGTACCACCCCAAATTTGCCAATATGTCACCATATTCGCCTCATCGAGTACGGCATTACACGGGAATGCAGATACTCTAGCTCTGTAACAGGAGCTCCTGGCACACCATCCCCCTCCGTTGAGAGTTCCTTGTGCTGCTCAGAGTCTTTTTTCAATAAAGAACGCTTTGCCCCTTTTCAGCTGCCGGAGCTCTCTGTACAAGAATTCGTTTATTTACTCGTCTCGTCATCGCATTTGTTATGATTATTATATATAAAACCATTTCGTCGGTAAACCATATTTATAAAATTTTCACGAGAATGATCAAGATGGTTAAGACCTGTTCCTGTCGTGACACCTACTCGGCATAACCGATTTCCCCGTTAATGACCGTCATTCTAACCTTCGTCTCCAGCAACTCGTCCGGATCCATCCCATCATGCAAGCAGCGATCCGCCACCGTGAAATCGGCATATTTGCCCAATTCCAGTGTTCCTCGTTGATCCGCTTCTCCTGCTGCCCCAGCGCTGCCGAGCGTAAACAGCCCAATCGCTTCCGTCAGGCTGAGCTTCTCCTCCGGCAAATAGCCTGCGTGATGCTCCTCCGGCTTGCGTCTGGTAATGGCAGCATGAATCCCGAGCAGCGGATTCAGCGGCTCTATGGGAGCGTCGCTGCCGCCGGAACAAGGCAGCCCCGAACGCAGCCACTTCTTCCATGCATACAAACAGCTTGTCCGATCAGGACCTATGCGCTCCAGCACCCATGGAAAATCGCTGACCACAAACCGGGGCTGCAGATCCACGGCCAGCTTCAGCTTGCTCATTCGCTTAACCGTATCGGGATGTACAATTTGGGCATGAATGAAGCGGTCGGGAAGCTTCGCAGCTCTGCTAAGCGGAAGGATTTCAAGCACATCCGTCATCATCTCTGCAGCGCCGTCACCGATCGCATGAAAAGCAACGGGATAACCCAGCCTGCGCGCCCTGCCAACAATCTCCCTTAGCTCCTCTGGCGAATGCATGGCCAGTCCGCGGGTATGCGGCGCATCATGGTAAGGCTCCTTGAGCAGCGCCGTTCTTCCTCCAACCGCCCCGTCCGCGAACAATTTAACCGCTCCGATGCGATTCCATTCGTTCCCGCTGCCTGCCTTGACGCCGAGCTCCTCCATTTCATCAAGAAAGCCATGGAACATCAGCTGATGGGTACGGAAGCGCAGTCCCTCCTCGCGCAGTTCACGATGGATCCGCTGCATCGCTTCCACGCTGCCCAGCAGGCGGAGGTCTTCCGTATGCGCTGCCGTCAGGCCGAGCCGTAGGGCATCACGGCATGCCTGAAGCATCGCAGCTTTCAGCTTGGACGGGTCAGGCTCCGGCTGGACCATGGTAAAAGGCACCGAAGCATTCTCGTAGATGCAGCCGTTCAACCGGCCATCGGCATCCCGGCCGAAAGCGCCGGACTCCGGATCGGGCGTGTCCGCAGTGATCCCCGCTCTTCGAAACGCTTCCGAATTACCGAGGAAAGCATGGAAACAGGTTCTCGTCAGATATACAGGATGCTCCGTAGTGATGTCGTCAAGCTCCATCATATTCGGGATTACCGGGTCCGGAAAATGGTTCTCGTTCCAATTCAGCCCCATGATCCACTCCCCAGGCGGCGTTACCGCAGCCCGAGCTCGCAGCATAGCCAGCATCTCGTCTTTCGAAGCCGCCTCGGTGAAGTCCAGCATGCCCAGCTTGAGTCCGTGCATGCCGAGATGCATATGGGCATCCACCAGGCCTGGCAGCACGAAAGCCCCCTCCCAATCCACCGTTCGATAATCCCGTCCCGATAACTGCAGACGCAGCTCGGCCGCACTTCCCATGGCACGAATGATGCCGTCTTCTACATATATCGAATCCGCAGTCGTTGCAGCGTGCGGTGAATAAAGAAGACCGTTTGTAAAAAGGACAGGTTCCATGTGTCTGATTCCTCCGGATTTTTCCCATCATTATACCAGACATGCCTTCAGCTCGTCAGCCGGCGCAGCCCCAAGGCAACCCTCCCCAAAATGAAACAGGCGGTCCCAAACGGGACTGCCTGTCCAAGCTTAATTGATTTTGGTGAAAGCCCACTTCTGCGCATCCGTGCCATTGTCCGTCCATTGCTGAACGGCAGCCCCGTCCGCGGTGGAGGCACTGGCTACATCGACTGCAAGCCCGCTCGCTTTGGACACAAGTTTATAATAACCGCCTCCAACATCAATGATCCTCCATCGCTGTGCATCCGTACCATTATCATTCCATTGCTGCAGCTGAACGCCGGCGGAAGTGGACGAATTCGGCACGTCGAGAACTTTGCCGCTATGCACGGCCGTGAGTTTGTAGTATCCGTCTCCCGTGCTTTCCACCCGGAACCTTTGGTTATTGGCGACGTAGTTGGTCCACTGCTGGATTTTGGCGCCGCTGACCGTGGACACATCCACGACATCCATCACTTTGCCGCTCGCCTTGGAAGCGATCGTATAAATCCCGTCGCTGATGACATTCGATGCACCCGTGTCTTGGTACACGCGTACGTAATCCACCAGCATCTGCGATGGGAACGGCGTGGAATTGTTCGGACTGCCCGGCCAATTTCCGCCAACCGCCAAGTTCAGCAATAAGAAGAACGGACGCTGGAATTCCTCGGTATTGCCCGTTCCGTTCTCAATATAAAATTCATTGAACTGCTGACCGTCCACAAACCAGCGGATGTATTTAGAATCCCACTCAATGCTGTAGACATGGAACTGGGAAAAATCCAGATTGCCGGATACCCGACCGAATTCGGCGTGACCTCCTGCATCCCAGTGAACGGTACCGTTCACGTATGGATTCAGATTTACCCGTTCCATAATGTCGATCTCTCCGCTCTTCGGCCAGCCGACCGTGCTGATGTTGCTTCCGAGCATCCAAAACGCCGGCCACAAACCTTGGCCCGACGGCAGCTTGATTCGAGCCTCCACTTTCCCGTAAGTAAAGCTCTTCAAATCCTGGGTTTTGATCCGGGCAGAGGTGTAATTCATCCCGCCATAGGATTCCTTCTGCGCCGTAATGACAAGGTTACCGCCGGAGACCTGCAGGTTCTGTGCGCGATCGGTATAATACTGCAGCTCATTGTTTCCCCATCCGCCGCTGCCGGTACCGATTTCCGGCGTCCAATTGGATCTGTTGAGCGAGGTCCCGTTAAACTCGTCACTCCATACCAAATTCCAGTTCGGCGCCGCATTGGTTTTGTTCACAGGCAATAGAACGACCAGAAGACTAAACAGCAGAACTACACATATTCCTTTTCTTAGCATCATGTTCCCTCCTATTTTCATCGGATTCAGGTTTCATGGATACCTAGTGTGCCAGCATCGTGCGGACCGTCTACTGAAGCTTCGTATCACCTCTCTTTCTCGTTCTCTCGTCTTGCCTTAAACCAATCTATGATGGAAGATTCACTTGTTGTTCTCCTATAAAACACCGTAAATAATGCGCTTACATTTCCATTATATTCCTGTAGTATGCTACTATCAACCTAAATTTATATTATTTTACATTCGTATTTTATTTCTTTCATTAAATTCCTTACGCTTCTCTCCATATCAAAAAGCCGGCTGCTAGAGCCGGCTTCTGTCACTTCCCTATTTCCTCGTACAAATTCTAACTTATTCACGACATATCATGAGTTTATTCCCATCGGGATCCTTCACGACGAACCAATGGTTGTGCTCGATTTCCGTCACGAGTTCCACGCCGAGCTTCTTCATATATTCCAAAGAACCTTCCAGGTCCTCTGTCATCAGCATGAAGGCGGGAATATCGATAGACGGTGCTCCCTCGGGCTGATCTCCCCCCCACTTCGGCATCGTATCCAGAATCACGCCCGTACCTTCCATGGGCAAAGGACATAAATGTCCGTTCATAATCTGGCAATCGGCCTCTGGGATGCCCAGCACGCGGCAGTACCAGCTGCGCGACGCTTCGATATTCCGTACCGGAATGAATATGCTGCCCACTTTGTTCTTAATGGGGCTTGCCTGTGTATGGTTGTCCGTATTCTGCATGGATTCGTTCATGGTTTTTCCTCCCTGGATCATCTTTAGCACGCGTGGTGCCTTAAACGGTCGATACCCTTCCGGCAGCTCTTTTCCGACAGGCCATCTGCTCATGAGCTCCCTCCATTCTTATGTCTGCTGCTTGATTTTAACCGGAACATAACACTTCGCTTGGATCATTCCATCATCTGACGCTCCCTCCAGTTCGTAACTGGCATACCACAGGCGCTCTGGATCCGGCGTAAACTCGCTTGAAGCATCGAGCCATCGATAAATTCGATGAAGTACGCCTGTCATCGCGCCATAAGCACCTGATTCCAGGCAGGCATAGGTACCGCCTTCCAACTCAACCTGCACGTCCTTATCTTCAAGGGTTGGAAGGAACTCCTCCGGCGGAACTATATAAATCTCGTAGGCGGAGCTTTGCTTCAGCAGAGCGTCGTCACAGCTCATGAATACGCGAATACGCGAGTCGCCCCTAAACCCGTTACGCGATAACCAGGCAATCGAAGCTTCATCCGCTTGTTCCACGCAGTCCGGCCCCTTTCTGCGAAAGGCTATCGCCTTAAGCGTGGACAACTCGACAATTTCGATCTTTCCCATCATTTTGCTTCGTTCCACGGGAAGGTAAAGCTTCATGCGAACGATTTGATTCTTGTTCAGTACATATTCTTCCATGAAATGATGCTTTCCTTGCTCAAACACGCTGCGGGGCAGCCATTCGGAGAACAAGCGGTTCCATGTGTTCTGAATGCAGTCTTCCGCCACCGATGGCGTTCGGACCACTGCATACAGCCCGCCATCAAGAACGATGGCTTTCAGTTCCGGATGCTTCATCATCTGGGCCCGCTCCTTCACGTCAATAGCGAGCAATTGATATCCGCACGGCTTGCTTTCATCCTCCAGATCCACGTTCCAACCGAAGAGCCTCAGCTCATGGATATCGATATGGTGAGAAGACATAAGCGTCCGGAAATGCTCGATCGCAGCGGTTTCTATCCCTTTCTCATGCTCTGCAGCAAACAGGCAACCAATCCCTTTCCGGGGAAGCAAACGGGTAACCCTTACTTCAGGAAAGCGTTCAGAAGCATCCCGCTCTCCCATGAATGTTGTCCGTTCATTCAGGTTCATCCGTTCAAAACTGTAGACCAGCCGAGCTTTCCGGTATGCTCCTGGAGTTAGTCCTGTGCACCTTTTAAAGGATTTCATGAATGCCGGGTAGGACTCAAATCCACAGCGGTACCCGATATCGATGGTCGGCAGATCGGTATTGCGCAAACAGCTGGCGGCTTCGCTGATCCTGCGTTTTCGTATGTACTCCTTGACGGGGTGTCCCGTTATACTGTGAAACAATCGGTAGAGATTCGGCAATGACATGGCTGCCACGCCGGCAATTTCCTCGAGTGCCAGCGGTTCCGTGAGATGATCTTCGACAAAATCAATGGCGCGTTGAACGATTTCACCGGTCTGCATTTCTTGTCCTTTCTCTCACTTATGATTGTAGCTTCCTATGAAGACATCATACCAAATTTCAGCGAAGGCGAACTGTACTTTTTTATCAAAAACTCGATCTCGTCATGGCAAAATCAAAAAAGCAGCCTCTTCATTGACAGCAAGAGAACTGCTTTCCATTCAAATTGTTAACTTGGTCGGCTTGCTTGGAGATGCTGCTCCCGTAGATCGCCATAAGTGCGACGGGGCCCTTTTTCCAGTGAATGTTTAGCCCCATGAGAAGAAAGTAAAGATTGCCTTTTTTAACTCGAGAAAGAGCCCATCCTTCATCCATCAACCTGTGACTCTCGGCTTCGTCGGATCGCAGTTCGGGCTCTGTACTTCGCCCAGAGCAGCCAGCTTGGACAGATAGTAGCATTCTTCCCGATACATATGATCCGGCATCAGCGGGTTGATCCGGTCCAGCACTTCCCCGCGCAGCTCAAGCTCCTCGAGTTCCGACAGAAAGTGCATGAACACTCTCATTTCCAGGTTTACATCGGCATGAAATTTGCGCAGGGCGGGAAAATCCTTCAGGCGGGTCCGCAGGTACCCTGTCATTTCAACAGCCTTCAGATAAAACCCTTCGAAATCTTTCTGGAACGCCATGCTTTTGGCAATCAACGGCTTCTCGGCAAAATCCAGATCGGCGGCCAGACTTGCCGCATGACCAAAGGCATCCTGCAGCCAGACCATATCATAATGCAAAGGATGGAACAGCGGCACTCCCTTCCCCTCTTGCAAGGCCTGCAAAATTCGCAGGTATTCCTCCAATTCATTTACCATGTGGTTGATAAAGGACGGGGTCAGGAGAAAATCTATGGTGCCTGCAAGCTGCCGTTCTAATAAATTCAGCTTGAATTCGCGCAATTCTTGCGAAGCACGAAGGGCTTCTTCGTTCAGTTTAGCGATGAATGTAGATGCATCCGGTCGCCGAGATTCACTGAGAAGCCTATCAAATCTGGTCATTAAGGATTCTGCGGTAGCGATGTCCGCTTTTTCCTTTGGCGACAGCGCAGTAAAAATAAAACGGCAATGGTCCCCAAGAATCTGCAGCCAAAACCGGTGCTCATACAATGGATCACTCATTGGCCTTGCCTCCTCTGGCAGCTTTATTCTCAGAAAATATATGCAGCTGCCGTGGGAGTAGAACGATTGACGACTCCAGCCGGAGCAATCGCTTGCCTTCGTTTAGACTACCGACAATCTACGCGTTACGGGACCATCTTAACGTTCACGATTAACCATATAGTTCAATAGATGCTTGAGAAACGCCGTATTGCGCGGCATTTCCTGCAGCGCCTCCATCGCCTGGCAATAATGATCCCACATTTCCCGGCTGGCCCCTTCCTGCCCCAGAATGCTCACGAAGGTCGAGGTGTTGTTCTCCGCATCCTGTCCCCCGGGTTTGCCAAGCTGCTCCACGTTCCCCTGCACATCCAGCAAATCATCCTGAATCTGAAAAGCAATGCCTGCGTGGTAAGCAAATTTCTTCAGGATTGCGATTTCTGGCTCCTTCACCTGAGCCAGAATGGCGGGCATAACCAGCGATGCCTCGAACGCGATCCCCGTCTTGTAGTAACAAACCGTATTCAACTGCTCCAAGGACAAGGCCGTTCCTTTTGAATTCAAATCCATCGCCTGGCCGGAACACATATCTCCCGCTCGCTGGGACGAATACCGTATCAGCTTCAACACCGTTTTCGGGTCAAACCCTTCCAGGGAGGATTGCTCTTCGATCGCTTTCTGTATTAGGAACAAACCGGTAATTTCCGCCGTGGCGCTATCGTGAACCTGATGCAAGGTCGGCCGCCCTCTACGAGTAGAGGCGTTATCCTGGGAAGGCAAATCATCGAATATCAAGGATGCGGTGTGCATGTATTCAAGCGATCTCAGCAGGGGCACGATGGCTGATGCCTGCAGTCCATATTCCTTCACGGCCATTACCCAAGTCAGAATGGGTCTCAGGCGCTTGCCATCCCCTTCGAGCGAATAATTGGCCGCATCGATCAGCGACTCTTTCATCGGCGGTATGCCGGGAGTCTTGTCGATTTGCAAATGTTGGTTAATCTCATCTCGAACGGATTTAAACGTATCGATAAAATAATCCTTCTCTTTCCGCTCGTTTCTAAGTACGGTTACCATCTGGTCACGCAGCAATTTATCAAGGAAATCCACCTGATCGGCTTTGGAAACCATGTGCTGGATAAGACGATTGAATTCCGGGTTCCCGGAAGCGAAAATATCCATAATTTCATTGTATTTCTCGGTGCCGAGGCGTTCTTTGCAGCGCTTCAGTCCATTGATGGCCCGGTCGAGCATCACCTCTCGCGTCTTGGCGTCCGAATGGTACACGTTATGAATCAGGTGGGAAATCACCGCCCAGTATAATTCAAAAGGATTGATGAGGTCCTGGCGTTGGCCGCGATATTGTAGATAGTAAGTGTAAGGTGTTACCGCCCCGTCATTCAAGTCTTGGAACATATCGGCAAAATCATCGGCCAACTGGTTGTAGATCCCATAATAGAACGTTCGGTCCTCGAAGCCTTCATCCGCCGCTGCGCTTATTACGGAACGGACAATTAATCGCGAGGAAGAGGATTTCAGGATGATCGGCAGATATAATTCTTCATTGGTATAATCCGGATTCGCAAGGTCCTTGATACGGTCAATATGCTGGGAATGAAAAAACACGTTGGACTGCTCGAAAAAAGTTTGCTGCGTTTCCGTGCGCTGCCGCCCTTGAATATACTCGAATGCATCCCGGAGTTCCTGATGCACGAAATGAACGAGCTCCATGTTTTTACCGCTCCACTGGCCAAGTTCCGGTACTTTCCCGGTAAGCAGGGCCTGCCGTATCATGTGGGAGTACTGTTCCTTCTCCTGGGCGTTCAAGACCCCTGAATCGAGCAGATCGTCTATGAAAGGATAGGTTAATCCGTAGGAATAACCCAGCCGGATCGCATCGTCAAGACGCGCTGAGCGTTCCGCTGGCGATGTTTCGCCATTCAAATCTTCCATAACATGCATGACAACCCCGACGATAATTTTGATTAATTTGCGCTGGGCTTGCTCTGCATCCATCTTGTCCGGGATGTGGGAGGCTACATGCTTCAGTTTGTTGATGACCCAAATCACGGCTGTTTCAATGCCTTCCTTCTGCGCCCAACGGTACAATCCCGCCAGACTCATAAAATCCGGCGTGTCTCCCTCTTTTGCTCCGTTTGAGCGAACCAGAAGTTTTCGGGTATTCGCAACAACGCGTCGTATTCTCTCTTTCGTATCAGGGGAATCCAGCGCCATGCCCAGATCCCTCATATAAATATAGGAAATGCTTCGATCCAAATAATCATCCAATTCGCCTGTATAGTTGAGCCATCCGATGTATCTATGATAATCCCGGTTATCCGGCTTTTTCTTCGCCGGCAAAATAGAGGACAGCCATGATTGACGTTGAACATGCTTTCTTTTCCATATGAGAATGTCTTCTGTCAGGATAGGCACATAACTCTTATCCTTTACCTGTACATGGAGCGATGCAAAATACTGAGCAGCCTTCTGCTCAGCCTGCCGATATCCCGTATCGGCGTAATCTGTATATGCCACATTCATATGATGGAATCCCTCAACTTCTTTAAATGTTAAACATGCATCCATGTTTATAACCTTTATACGCAGAAGTTTCAATCGGGTTACATTTCAGTTACAGTTACAGGGAATCATCCATAGACTGAAGCCAACGCCCCATGGCTTCCGACACTTCGTCCAGCTGCTCGGCATCGGTGATGGCGGGTTCATGGTCTCCTTTTTGCATACCGTAAGCTCCGAATTGCCCGTGATTTCCGCCCTCAATCTCTACATAGGTGGTAGCTTCCGGCAGATTCTTTTGTGCAGCCTCCCATTTCGTTCGATCAAGAACGCCGTCCTGCGTACCGGTGATCTGAAGCGCGGACAGGTTTAATCCGTTCAGACTGCCTCCATCGTCAGCGTATGAGGCCATGAAATATACGCCGTCAATGACATCCGCATGTTCCTTGGCATATCTCGCGGCAAAAACGCCGCCTAAGGAATGCCCACCGATAACATATCGGTTGTCTGGATGCTCCGCTATGAAGGAATCTGCCTTGTTCTGTCCGAATATGGCAAGATTCAGCGGCATGGAGGCAACATACACGCGATGCCCTTTCTCCGCCATTCTCTTGGCAAAAGGCGCGTAACTTTCGGGCTCCACCAATCCGCCCGGATAAAAAATAATGTCGGGCTGAATCACTTGCCCATCCACGGGCTCGAAGCGATAGCCGTCTTGGAGACGTTCAACCGCTACCTTCGCGTCGGTTTGAAATACCGCTTTCGCTTCATCCAGCGGCTCGTAAGTAAGTGAATCCAGTATGGCAAGACCTGCGATAATTATGATGGCCAAGATGGACAATATCCAAATGAATGGCCTGATCCATCTTTTGCTCCTCGGTTCATGGGTTTGCTTCATGTCTATCACGGTCCCTTCAATCCAAAATATGATATCATATCAAATTATACCGCAGGGTTAATTAAATTCCTACGCGCCTGTTCGGACACCCTTACATCCTTCATAACGAAACCAAGCTGCCGAGTTGATCGGCAGCTTGGTCTATCTCGCATATTATGAATCTGTTCGCACAAATCGGAACCAGCCAAAATCAAATTGGCTTCCCGGCAGGAAGATGAACGTCACCTTCTGTTTGCCGGCCACGGGCTCCAGATCGAATACCTGCTCTTCATATTCGTAGGCTTGCCTAAATTCGACCAGCCGGTTGCTTTCGCCATCCGGATGCGCAAACCGAATATGAATCGTATTTTTATCTAAGGCGGATCTGCCGTACACCACCAGTTTCGATGCACCGTCGGCTAAGAAATCCATCTCGTCAAACTCGAGGGAGACGTTATTTCCTATCCCTTGAACAAACCTGTTGTCCAACACCGTAAAGGTATCCCCGTAAATCCGGTCGCAATCGGCGGCAAAGTTGGGCTCAAAGGCTCGATTCCCCGGTTGAAAATAAAACCCTTTGATGTGCACCTTCTGGCGAAGGACAAAGCAAATCGACGTAATGCCGCGCAGCTTCTTGGACAATCGGTAGGTTTCTTCCTGATACACGTTCCATTTGGACTCCTTCTGATAAATGCAATCGGCCAGCAGGGAGCTGTCCTCTTCGCCAGGCATGCCCTCCCAGATTTGCAAAGCGTACGCTTCGCTTGAAAGAGCAAATATCGGAATCGTAATCGTATCCGAGCCATGGGGGCCAAAATCGATGTCCCGGAACCCGACCTGCGTCTCGCCGTCTCTGCTCGTGGCTACGCCTCTTTCGTTTCCGTTCCCGACTTCACCTTGACTGTAATCATATAATCCTGCAGATATGAAAGAGTATGGATCCTTGTATGCTGCAGCCAAACCGTCGACCTTAAATTCAAGCTGGGAGATGAGCCGGGTTTTACCTGTCCCGTTCCGGCTCGTACATCTTAATCGAAATTCCCCGTCGCCAAGGGCTGTTACGATGGCAGCATGGCCATTGGCCTCGACGCTCGCAATATTGGATTCGATGCCGGCATCGTTTACGACGGCCCATTCGACTTCCTGATAAGAAGCTGCCAGTGGATGCAATATGGCCCGAACTGTCATTTGTCTATTCGCCGGATCAAAGACCTGACCCTTTTCGCTGATCAGCTCAATCTTACGAAGCGGAATCTCGTCCCTGTTTCCTGTCAGGCATGGTCCCTCCTCATTCCTCATGCTTGCGGATATTCCTTGCGTCACATCATCCTGTACGGGTATGGAAGTCAAATGAAGGGATTGACGCTCCATGCCTGTGGAGGACACCTCGATCCCGATTCCGCCGGGCTCCAATGTCGCACCGATGATCGCCATCAGCTTGCCGCTGAACAGTCTTCTGCTTAGGCCTTTGTACGGATCGTAATCCGTGCTGTCCCCATTATCGAGACCCAGCAGCCGTCCCGCCCCCGTGACATGGACCTCCATACGGTTATTGGCATTCTCGACGGAGTGCCCATCCTCATCTTCCATCGTGATCTCAACGAAGATGAGATCTGTTCCATCGGCCCTCAGCTCTTCTTTATCCGGACGCAGGACGATCCGCTTGGCATCGCCAAACGATCGTTTTGCATCCGTGGCTACGATACGGCCTGTTTCGTCATAAGCGATCGCTTTCAATTCGCCTTTGACGTAAGGAATCTTCCACCACCCAACCAGTTCTCTTCCTCGTGCATGGTCAATGTCATGCGTACCCACGGTTTCCCCATTGAGTCGTAATTCTACTTTTGGCGCATTGGAGCAGATGCGAACATCTATCATCTGACCGTCATTGAAATCCCAATAGGGCAGCAGATGCACCATGGGCTTCGTTTTGTAATCCGTCCAGGCGGCTTGATAGATATAATAGGAGTCCTTCTTGAAGGTTGCCGTATCAATCTGTCCGAAATAGGAGTTTTTAGTATGGTACGGCGTAGGCTCACCAATATAATCGAACCCGGTCCATATGAATTGACCGAGCGAGAAGGGCGTATCCCGTTCAGCCAGGATGCATGCCTCCGCCGATTTCGCTCCCCAGCTAGTCGAGCTGTTGCCGAGGGAAGAACACTGCTCGTCATCATCGGCCAGGATGGATTTTTCGAACGGGAAATGGTAGATGCCTCTGCTTTGTACGACGGACGCGGTCTCACTGCCATATATGATCCAATCCGGATGTTCCCGGTGATGGTTCTCGTAATATTTCTCGGCATAGTTATATCCCGCTACCTTCACGATATCGGCACATTGCTGCGCGTTCTCCCAAGGCATATAATTCGATCCGATGGTAACCTTTGCATTTTGCTTGGGATCGTATGTATAAACCTCATCCATCAGCATTCTTGTGATATCCTGGCCCCTCTCGTCCGCATGAGTATCATATATCTCATTCCCGATGCTCCACATGATAAGGCTCGGATGGTTGCGGTCCCGTTTGACCCAGCTTTTCACGTCACGCTGAACCCATTCCCGAAAGAACCTGGCATAATCATAAGGCGTCTTCGGCCGCTCCCACATATCGAAGGCTTCCGATACAATCAGCAGCCCCATTTCATCCGCCAGCTCCATCAGCTCCTTGGCCGGCATATTATGGGCGGTGCGAATCGCGTTAACCCCCATTTCCTTCAGAATTTTAAACCTTCTCGCCAATGCGGTTTTGTTAAAGGCTGCTCCCAAAGCGCCGAGATCATGATGCTCGCATACGCCGTTCAATTTGAATTTGCTGCCGTTCAGCAGGAACCCTTGATGAGGATCCAGCCGAATGTGTCGGAATCCCACGTTATGAGTGACGGCTTCCAAGATTGCATACTGCGAAACTGTGGAACGCTTGGTTCCGCTCAGCTTCATTTCGGTGACCAATTGATACAAGTTAGGTTCTTCCGGACTCCAGAGCAGCGGATCCTTGACAGCTAATGTTTGCGTATTTATGATGCTGCCTGCACTGCTGCACGTGTGATTGGCGTCGACCCGGTCAGAAGCCTCGGCGATGATCTGCCCATCCTTCAAAATCACATGCTTGATCAGCACATCATCCACGACCTTCATTTCCGTCTCGACTTCAACCAGCCATCCATCTTCCCGATGCTTAGTCGCTATATAAACGCCGTCCGTGACGATGTGGTTGGATTCCCTTGTCTTTAACCATACATTCCGATAAATGCCTGCCCCGGAGTACCATCGGCTGTTCGGGCTTTGATGCACAACCTTTACGACGATGACATTCGCACCGTCCCGGAGCGCATCCGTGATCTCGTGTTCAAATGAAGAATAGCCATACTTCCATTCGCCCATAGGACGACCATTGACATAGACTGAAGAATCCATGTACACACCGTCAAAACAGAGGAAGACCTGACCGCCGTCATTATTCCGCAACCATTCCTTCCGGTACCAGCCAATGCTGTTCTCGTATAAATCCTCCGTGTTATGTATGAGCCAATCATGAGGAAGATCAACAGGCTGAAATTGTAGATTCTCCGAATCTTCAACGTCCAAACCGCTTTTTGCAAACGTCCATCCATCATTAAACAAAGCTCTTTTATTCATGGGTGATATCACCTTCTTCGTCTATTTATTAATCAATGAGGACCGCATATTCAGTCAATCTTACTATATCAGGATGCTTTATCATTTGAGCCTTCTCCAAAAAAGTTCTAAGGTTTTCAAAGGATGATCTTTAATTTTTGTATATTCTTGCACTGAACAAAAAAAGAGCCCTTCGCATGCAGCATGCATCAGAGCCATTGCTTCATTATATTGCAGATGTGCCAAAAGAGACCAAGCGTCCCGAATCTCTTAGGATATCTTAATGTTAATGCAAATACCCCGTCTCCACCTCGTCCAAGACTTTTCTCGCTTGTTCAACCCACATATCGTCCACCGAGGCGTCAGGGTCGATCGGCGACTGGAATTGATCGAAGAGAGCTCCCAATAAACGTGGTCTCGCATGCTTATCGGTTCCCTTATTATATATATGCCTGAAGACAAATGGTCGGCCAAGCTTGATCGTTGCATGGCATCCGCCGCATTCGCCATCCAAGCTGCCCTTGGTTACGTGAAAGGGAATGCGAAGCCACACCATCCGCTCCTGATCCAATCTCCTATCCAAATAGCCATGCTTGTAATCCCAATTGCTGGCTAACGTAAAATCGTGTTTGCATAGATAAGTATCGATGTTTACGAAACGATCCTCCATATTCTCCAGTCGCGATTCCAAATTAATCATGTTAACGCCCACCTTCACATTTTAGTTCTAGGATGGACGCGAACTCCCGCCTTTATACGGTTCGCTGCTGCTTGCGGTATCCTGATGACCGATTGTGTTCGGGTGCTGAAGTCGCTTATGCTTGCCCACTGTCTTAAATTACTAGTCATGATGACATAGCTCTCCCATTCTGGATCGCAGTTATTAAATATAATGCTGACCTTTCCCAAAACAGTGACACTGGACCAACCAAGCGCCAAAAACGCAACTTTCTTCCTGAGCTGTTAGCCTTATTCTTGTTCATATTCATATAATTTATGTCATTTAGTTATATTATTCCATTTTGTATCTAGTTCCTTTTATACCGATCACCCGTTCGATTGATTGGTGACTATAATGTCCTGTAAGAACTTGGGCTCATCTTTTTTTGAACTATCAATGCTATAATAACCCCGTTTACTAAACAGAGAATACGTGGAGTTCTCGCAGAGAAACGGAGGGAAAACATGAAAGTGAAAGGTTACCAGAAGCTTGCTAGCCTCTTGGTTGTTATGCTTCTGGTGGGGCTGCATACCCCGGCTTACGGCGAAAATAATTCAAAAAAAGCGACTTGGATATGGCAGACGGACCTGATACGGGATGGCGGCGAAGAGCTGCTTGATTTTTCCCGCGAAGAAGGCATTAATCTGATCTACTTGCAGATCGATCGTCAGCTGTCGTCGGAGATATACGAGGCGTTTATAGAGCGTGCGCATGAGGACCAAATCGCGGTCCATGCCTTGGGCGGAGACCCTAGATGGGCACTCACCGAACATCTCGATGACATGCTCGGTCTCGCTGATTGGGTAATCGACTATAACGGCAAGGTTGCGGCAGGTGCCCGATTCGACGGGATTCATCTGGATGTAGAACCGTATGTGCTTGCCAAGTGGCAAACTGAACAGGACCAAATCATCACCACCTGGGAACAAAATCTTAAGGCGTTCCTGAGCCTAGCTTCCGGAAAGGGACTCGAGCTTGGGATCGATATTCCTTTCTGGTTTGACCAATACGCCTTGGCGGATGGAACCGGACTTAATGAATGGCTGATCGGTGCGTTTGACCATGTTACCGTCATGGCTTACCGGAATGAAGTGGAATCCGAGCATGGGATTCTGGACTTGACGCGGGCTGAGCTTGAGCTTGCCGACAGGCTTGGGAAACAGATTCTGATCGGTGTTAATACCAAGGAGATGCCAGGCGAGTCTTATACCACCTTTTATGGACACGGGAAGGACAAGTTGAATCAGAAATTGGATCATCTCTCCAGTGCGCTCGGTTCTTATCCATCCTTTGCCGGTGTCGCAATCCACGATATTCGCAACTGGCAAAACATGTCTGCTGATGAGATCGTTCCCCCTGGAAGCACGGATCCCGTTTCCCCGTCACCGGCCCCGGAGCCGAATCCAGAACCAGAACCCGGTGAAGGCGATCGCGTGCCGGATGCGGATCCGGTGACGAGGGATCCTATGGTAAGAGGCACTTATATATGGGAAGCCCATGAAGTCGTTCAAAACAGTCAGGAAATTCTTGATTTTGCCAAAGAGAAGAAATTGAACTGGCTATATGTACGCCTTGATCTGGAACAGCCGTACAGCTCGTACTCGTCGTTTGTTAAACAAGCGGCTGCGGCAGGAATCGAGGTTCATGCCATGGGCGGACATCCGATATGGGCCCTTGAGGAGAACCGGCCGAGAATGATGCGGCTCGTCAATTATGTGAAGAGCTACAATCGCGCCGTTGAAGGCGATGAGCGTTTCCACGGCATTCACCTGGACATTGAGCCCTACGTGCTGCCGGCATGGAAAGAGGATTCGCAGCAGGTTATTTCAGAATGGACCGCGAATCTGGATGCATTCGTTACGGAATTGAAAAAGGATTCTTCATTGGAAGCCAGCATGGATATGGCCGTGTGGTTGGATAAATATAAAGTCACCGGCGAAGACATGTCGCTCAGCAAGTGGATGATCAATCGTATGGACCATGTTTCCCTCATGGCCTTCCGGGATGTAGCGGAGGGATCCAACGGCATCGTCGGGGTTTCCAAGGAAGAGATTGCATTTGCCGATGAGCTGGGCAAGCCCATCAAGATATCGGTAGAGATCAAAGCCAGTCATGAAGGCGATCATATCACCTTCCACGAAGAAGGTGCCGCCTATATGGAGGAAGAGCTTGCCAAGCTGCCTGCTTTATTAAAGGATTCACCTTCCTTTACCGGCAGCGTCGTGCATGCTTATGCGTATTGGAAAAGCGCGAAGCCGTAAAATGTAAGAAAGAACATAACCCCATTGCTCATAAAGGAGCGATGGGGTTATTTCATTGACGTTTCAGCCGGTGTGACTTGACTCTCTTCATTGCATCGTATATTTTGCTTGTACGGATGGTAGTATCGTGGCCATCTGGATCATCAAACCAAGCATGGCATATACCAGATGTATGAAGGAAACGGAATCCAGGATATACACCTGAACCATAATCCAGATGATTAACTCAAAACCCGAATATAAAGAAAAGGTCCAGGACCAATGCTTTTCTTTGAAAATATTGAATCTTTGAGCTGCGTCCCACTCCCACTTTAGAATCAGTCCGGAAGCCGTGATCAGAGGCAGGATGCCAAACACGCAGAATAAAAGAATGCCTGGAATTAAATAATCAGGAAAGAAAGAGTCCTGCAATAATGAGCTGGGCATCCCAATGAGTTCACCACTAGGATCCGTTATAAGCATCGTTCCCCCTGCCAACGCGCCGATCGCCAAGAATGCTTGAAGGCCAATCAATGCATGGGATCGCTTCCCTTTGATATTGACCATCTCCTAACAGCCTCAATTCTCTTTAAGATTCGAAGGTCGCCTACATCGAATCTATTCCCTCTTCTCTAAGTAAGAAATAATATTTGTCACAACGCCACGGCAGCTGGTCCAAGACTCAGAGAATAAAAAAAGCCTGATTACTCAGGCTAAAGTGATATTGCTTATAGAAGCGCAAGTCCGTGATTCATTATGCAATGCGCAGTTACGAGGCTCGCTGTTTTTTGTTAAGAAGATGCTCGCCCCTGATCCAGCTATGAAAGAAATACTCAAATGCCCCCGCAAGTACTGCCAGCAGCAGAATCTCCGAGAAATCAATGGTCCAGTTGGCAGCGGCGCCGATGATCCACAGCATGACAAATACCAAGCCGGCATCCGCTATCGTGGCGATCATATTGCTGGTGCGAGGCAGAATATATAAATCCCCTACCAAGTAAGCAATGATGGCGATCCCCACTGCCGTCAATAGGGCACCGATGAACGAAGCATCGGTTAGGGAAACCAACAGTGCCGTAATCATAACCCCATGCACCAATAACTTAACAAGCAGTTTCATAATGATACACTCCTTTTTACGGTAGTGTATCCAGCTTGCGCTATGATTACTCCGGGTTATTCCCGGCCGTGAGGGATTTGACGAGCCGCGGGAAACCTTGGCCATCGTCCGCATAACGACCCAATCTGGAAGGATAGCCTCTGTCTCTACGCTAGGCGAAGCTTGATTTCCGCTATCGTGCCTTGGCCAACCTCGCTGCGAACCTTAATCTCCCCGCCATGGGCGATGACGATATCACGTGTAATAGCCATGCCAAGCCCCGATCCCTTATGGAGCTCTCCCGTATTCGTCCCCCGGAAATAACGGTCGAAGATTCTTCCGAGTTCTTCCTCCTTAATGCCTTTCCCATTGTCCTCCACCCGAATAAGAATATGATCCTCGTTCTTCTCGACTTGAACCTTGATCGCAACATCCTCGCGGTTATGAACGATTGCATTGAAAATCAAGTTGCTGATCGCCCTGCGGATCAGGATATCGTCAACCTCGACTTGAATGGCTTCATGGCTGCTACCAAATTCAATGTCCCGATTGGAATAACCTGGATTGTTCAAGGTATCGATCACGGCATTTCGGACCAGACTAACAATGTTTATATGCTTCTTATTCAGCATCAGCTCTTTGTTCCTCAAGCGGGTCGACAGATTCAAATCCTCGATCACGTCCCGCAAATAGATGGATTTACGTTCAATGATCCCGGCATAATCCCTTATTTCGTCTTGCGAGAACTGGTACTCCGTATCCTTCATCATTTCGGCATAGCCTTGAATCGAAGCCAGGGGCGTTTTGATGTCATGCGAGATATTGCCGATCCACTCTTCCCTCATCGCATCCAATTTTTTTCTTTCCTTCTCGCTTGCTTGCAGCTCTTGGGATAGAAGATTGATGTTGGCAAACACATCCTTGTACACCCCTTTAGGCTGGTGATAGATGTGATAATTACGGTTCGCCAGCCGCTTAATGCTGTCGATCAGCATAAAC
This sequence comes from Priestia sp. BR_2, assembly GCF_041954005.1. Classification (NCBI taxonomy): domain Bacteria; kingdom Bacillati; phylum Bacillota; class Bacilli; order Caryophanales; family Bacillaceae; genus Priestia; species Priestia sp. BR_2. The sequence goes on from NZ_JAVFHM010000227.1 coordinate 159,420, forward strand.
ATGGGTTTGGTCAGCCGCTTGCTGAAGATATATGCGATACATAAGGCGATGAATCCGTCAACGATGATGAGGATCAAGCTAAAGATCTTGAACGTTTGTACAAAATTTCGAGTGTCGATCGTGAGCACTTGCCGCTCCAAGTATGGAGAAGTGAAGCCAACCAAGTAACTGAAACGATGATCGGAGTATGTTTTCTCGCCGATAAAGACGGTTGATAGCACGTCCTTCTCGATGTACTTATAAATTTGCACCATATCAATCGGAGTGTATTTCGTTTTCGCTCCTTCAGGAGCCCGATAACGGTAAATTTCCCTGCCATCCTCATCCAAAACCTGAAGCCAGGCCTCATTCTGCTTCAGAATGTCCTTGCCCTTCTCGCTCACGGAAGCACCGGATTCCGAAATCACGATATGCTCCTTGAAGGATCGGGAAATCGCCTCTGCCGAGGTTTGCCTGCCGGCGGTCAGGAAATCCTCATTCATCGATTGCACAACAAACAAGCCGATGACAACGATGATATTCATAATAATCACGATGACGACAATAAGCACGACGGAGACCAGATACCTGCCGGTAAGCTTCCACCTCATGCCTTATTCTTCCTCTACGGCTAGCTTATACCCAAGGCCTTTTACCGTCAGCAGATAACGCGGATTGGAGGGATCCTCCTCGATTTTCTCCCGCAGTCTTCGGATATGCACCATCACGGTATTATCGAAGCCGAAAAATTCCTCGCCCCACACCTGATCATATAAACTTTCCTTGCTCATGATCTGGCCCGGGTGCTTGAGCATCAGCGTCAGCAATCCAAGCTCCTTCGGTTTCAGCGGAATGACCTTGCCGTTCTTCTTCAGTTCGATCTTTTCCTCATCTAATTCAAATGGTCCTACTTGAACAAGACGATTCGGCTTTTCCTCTTGCTGAGGCATTTCCGGTCTGCGAAATCGGGCTTTTATCCGGTATGCCACTTCTTTCGGGCTGAATGGCTTCGTAATGTAATCGTCACCGCCGATGGCAAAACCCAGGATTTTATCAATCTCCTCCGTCTTGGCGGACAAGAAGAATATCGGGACATTGGAGATGCTGCGGATTTTCTTGCACACCTCGTAGCCTTCTCCGTCGGGAAGCATGATATCCAGGATAACGATATCGGGCTGACGCTGCTGAAATTCAATCCATGCTTCCTCTGCCGTAGCTGCGGTGTACACCTGATCGATCCCCTCTTTGATCAGCACGGTTTGAAGCAGCCTGACAATATCGGCTTCATCATCAACCACTAGTACTCTTTGATCAAACGCCATTTGATTCCCCCCCTTGCTATAACAACCATCTTACCCACTTGGCAAGCTGCTATTCAATTACGCCAGCCTGCTTGAACTCGTAATGATATCGGCACTTATTCCGCCGAGAAAAACTTCGACAATGGATTCACCACTTGTTTATCTAACAACACCTTCCCCGTCTTGTCCAACACATAGTACTGATAATAAGCGCTCGTGAATCCGAGTGATTCCTGCATTTTTGCCATGTACGTCTCCATGGCCTCGTCTGTTATATGATCACCATTCCAGAAATAGTGCAGCAATAAGCGATTTTGATTAAATGGATGCTTGATCACGTACGCTCCGGAAGCACTCGGTTGATTCATGGTATCCTTCCAGGCAAAGCCCATTTTGTTGGCCCGATCGACGATACCGGATTTCAGGGCCTGGATCACCCCGTTCGTTTTACCGTTGCCGATCACGATCAGGTTGTTGGTCCCCAGTTCCTTTTTCATTTTCTTTTTCAATACCTGGCGATCCCGAATGACCTCGTATTTCACTCCGCTGATATCCATAAGCATCGAGAGCTGGTTTACCATGGCTTCTTGCTGTTTGCGTGTTCGCCTGCTTGCTTGATCGCTCAGGACGATCGATAACGGCTCTCCCTGAAGGGCCTTATCCATGATACGGCTCATCGTTTCGTAGGGCAAATCTGGAATTTGGGTTAAGGCCGATTGATACAGCAATTGAAACTGGTCATGCATATAGGCGGTTTTCTCTTCCTCTGTCAGCTGGTATTCTGGCTTTAGCACAAAACCCGGTTGATATAGCGCGGCGGCCATTTCGTTTCGCGCCTCATTTCCGAGCACGTCGTCTATCGTTTGGAGCAGCCCCTCAATCGTAGCATTTTTGTAGACATAGCGTTTGAAATATTCCCTCATCATGCGGTCAAACTTCTCTTCGCCCACGGAACGATACAATTGGTAGATCGCTTGGCGGCCTTTATCGTAATATACCGGACTAGCCATATCCCCCACCTCGTCATTGTTTGACGCTATAGCAAGTTCCAGCGAGGAATCGTCAACTTGAATGGATCTAAAGCCATTCAGCTTATCCCCCTGCTTCTCGGCAAAATACACCTTGGAAAAATCGGCGAAACCTTCATCGAGGAAAGACTCCGTCTCCGAATCGTTCCCGATCAGCGCGTGGAACCATTGATGAGCGATTTCATGAACGAATACCGTATCCTGCGCCGGATCAGCCTGCCCCTGAACTTGCCCCATTTGAATGACACGCGAATATTCGATAGCCACGCCCTCTACATATGACTCCACGATGCGAAAATCTGGATATGGATATGCGCCGTATTTATCACCAAAGAATTGAATGGCCTTAAATGCTTGATCAATATACCGGTCTATGATCTGTTTCTTTCCCGGTTCGTTATCAAAATAAAAATATTCGATCGTCAACCCGTCACGCGTAACGCTGTCCACCTTGAAATTGGGACTGGCAAAGAATACGAATTCCCTTGTATTATTGGCAACAGCCGAAACGACTTTGCGGCCGGGTTTCACGTCATTCCGTGTCGTTATCGTGCCTGGCATCGCCACTTGATAAGCATCAGGAACATTGATATCTACTTCATAATCCGCAGAAGTATAATAATCGGTCTCGAACGTTGAACTGTAAGGGGTAGTATTCCATTGATGCTTATCCTCGTCATAGACCGACATGACCGGAAACCAGTGAGCGCCATTCACAATATCATGGTAATACGATAAGCGCTGTGAGCCATACGGAATCTTCAAAGAAAAATCCATATATACCGTGATCGATCCGCCAGGCGGCAAGGGCTGCCTCAATTGAACGGTCAAAGCCTGTTCTTTATCGCTGAAATCAAGAGCTTGACCGCTGGAGGTCACATTCTCGATATCAATGCCGCCAAGAAAATCCTCCGGTTGTTTATCCGGATGGTTCTTGCTGATTTCTTCGTTTGATCGTTTAAACATGGACGTCTGCGTTGATGCCGAGCGGTTGGCGTTGGCATATGTATGGAACGCCAGCTCACTCAGCGTATCTTGGCTGGTGTTTCGATAGGTGATCCTGCTGCTTCCCTGCATGGTCATATCCTTCTCATTCAGCCTAGCCTGAATATCGTAATGAATCGGTGCTTGTGCTTCAATATCCGCTGCGATTGGCGCAATCGTTGAAGCTGGCGCAGCTTTCGCCGCCGCACTTCCCGGTCCGATGACCGGGCCCGCCGCCAAAGTCAATGCGAGCGAGCCGATGATCGTTTTTTTGGTCAAATTCGCCGTTCTACTTCTCAATGAATTCATCATGTTATCCCCCTAAGATACGATCCCTTATTTCCCTAAAGCATCAAGCTTCAGCTTGGCTGGTCCCGGCAGCTCGCTGGCCTGTACCTCTTGATAGGAGCTGACGCCTGTTTTTTTAACATAGACACGCAAGTAAGCTTCCTTACGCAGCTCTTTATGCGCTGTAAAGGTTAATGTCTTTGCCGCTCCCTCTTTATCAAAGCCCTCCAAATTGTATTCATAGTAGACGTATTTTTCTCCATTATCAGACTTATCTTCTACTCGCGTCCCTTCTTGAACTTGCACAAAATATTGATCCGTACCGAGACGATTCATGTTCACGTTCTGAATGAAGATGATGAATCCGATTAGGAGGACGGCTAAAACGCCGCCGAAGATCATTGTTTTTTTCATGGTTACTCTCCTTTTCTTGATAAACCTATTTGTTTTTCGTTACGATTCTATAGTAGGCATTCACGGTGACTACATAGTAGATGAGATAGATGCAAGTATATACGCCCATACAGATCACGACCGGTATCACCAGATTCATGTTTAGAAGCCTGGACAAGGCTATCAATGCTACCGAGCAGTGGGCAATGCCGGCGATGAGCGGCAGCGCAAAGATAAACAAAACCTGGTGGGCGATGGTTTTTCTGACCTCGCGTTTGTTCACGCCGATTTTACTTAATATCCGGTACCTTGCCTTATCCGAGTTCGCTTCGGTTAATTGCTTGAAGTATATGATGCTGCCGGTCGCCGTGAGGAACACGAGCCCCAGGAATCCTCCCATAAATATCAACAGGCCCGACGATTCCATTCCTCTTGCATAATCCTGATAATAGCTTGCGAATCCCGCGCTTTCCGGCAGGACGCCCTCAATTTCCTCCGTTAACTGCTTTGCTTGGTCCTGATTCGATATGCCGTATGCTTCCAGGCTAAAAGATTTATTTGTCTCCTTCTCCAATTTCGCAAATAACTCATCGCTTAAGACGATGGTGGAGTACACCGTCCCCATGTTCAGCACACTGAATTTCTTCAATTCCTTAAAGGTGATATCATGCTCCTGGTTGTTCTGCATAAGCTTCACCTTCGAGCCCACATACGCCGGCGATATGCCTTCGTAATAAACCGGGTCCAGCACAGCAGCCTCATCGCCCTTTAATTCCATGGCTTCCTTGCGGCCCTGCAGCTTCGCCAGCTCGTTAAAATCCTGATTGGATATGGCGCTGTAGATCTGCATGTCATACGAGAATGCCGCATCAAGTCCGCTGACATCGGCATCCACTTCAAGGACAGGCACGGTTGCATGGTACAACAGCCCATGGTCCGATGAGGAGGCGATCAGCTCGTCGATTCGTTTGGTTGTCACGTCATCGCCGCTAATAAACGTCATGCTGTTCGGGTTTGCTAGCGAGGCATTGGCTGCATTGCTGTAATAAAAGCTGTAAGCCGTTCCGACGGCGGTAAGCGTCGTTGCGCTTAGCACCGCAATGATGGTTAACGTACGAGCATTGCCTTTGATGCGATATAGAAGCTGGGAGATGCTGATGATGTTCATCCCGTTCCAAAATCTGTTCTTGTTATTCCTGGATAATTTCAACAAGGTTACGGTCAGGGTGCTGAACAGCAGATACGTGCCGATAATCACCGTTATGAGGATGACGAGCGGCGTCAGCATGAATCCCATCGCTGCCCATACCTTGGATTGCAGCAAATTCTGCAGGGCCAGCCAGTAACCGACGCCAACGAACACCAGCGACAATATGGCGGTAATCCATGAAGCCTTGGGTTCCTGTTCTCCCTCCTGATCCGCATGAAACAATTCAATCAATTTGAACCGGTAGATCAATCGGTAACCCTGCAACGACGTAATAAGCGTTATGATCATGAACACGATGGTGGTGTTGATGATGGCCTCGGGGGATATCGAAAAGCTCGTTATCGCGTCGTAACCCATCACCTTCATTAACAGGGAAACAAAAAATCTGGCGAGCACGGATCCGAGAGTTATCCCAGCCAGCAAAGCCAGCACGCCCATCAGAAAGTTTTCATAAAATAACATCAGCCCGATCTGTTTCTTCCTAACGCCAAGCAGCGAATACAGTCCGACTTCTTTCTTGCGTTTGCGGGTAAAGAACGAGTTGGAATACCAGATGAAAACAGCCACGAAGATGATCAGCACGACGGCGGCAGCGCTAAAGGCCGAACTGATTTTGGTCGACCCCTCCGCAGCGGACTGTATCGCCGTATCATATTTCAATGAAACAAAAGTGAAGTAAATGACGATACTAAAAATCATCGAGGCGAAATACAAAAAGTAATTTGCGAGATTTTTGCGGATGTTTTTTCTGGCAATGCTAAACAGTGTCATCATGTTCACCCCCAAGCGCGGCCAGCACTTCGAGTATTTGATCAAAAAATACCTTGCGCAATTGGTCTTCTCGATGGAGCTCCTGGTACAGCCGGCCGTCTTTTATGAAAATGACGCGTTTGCAGAAGCTTGCCGCATAGGCATCGTGAGTGACCATCAGGATGGTGGAATGATGAAACTCATTCAGTTTCTTTAAACTTTGCAGCAGGCTGGCCGCCGACTTGGAATCCAGCGCCCCTGTCGGCTCGTCCGCCAGGATCAGACTAGGATGGGCAACGATGGCGCGCGATGCTGCGGTGCGCTGCTTCTGGCCCCCCGAGATGTGATAAGGATATTTGCCTAAGATATCGCGAATGCCGAACGTGTCGGCGATTTCGTTAACCCGCTTCTCAATCTCCGCGGCAGACACCTTGGACAATGCCAGCGGCAGTACAATATTTTCTTTGACGGTCAGGGTATCCAGCAGGTTGTAGTCCTGAAATATGAATCCAAGCTGATTCCGGCGAAAATCGGATAACTGCTCCTCGTTCATCGACAGGATATGTTGTCCGGCAATGGTAATATCGCCTGCCGTCGGTGTATCGATCGTCGAGAAGATATTCAGCAGCGTGGATTTGCCGGCCCCGGAGGGTCCCATAATGCCGACAAACTCGCCTTCCTGAATCTCAAGATTGATATCTTGCAATGCCGTATATGAATTTCCTTGGATACCGAATATTTTTTCTACATGTTTTGCCTGTAATATGGTTGTCATATGGCTTCTCCTTCAAGTCGTCGTTTGTTAAGCACAGATGTAATTATAGAAGGCGAACCTTACACGATTTTTATACGAACCTTACATAAAGCTTAACAAAACAGCAGTAACGACTCGGACTCATCAATATGTATCCATGGAGGGGTATAAACGATGACATCTCCCGACCTCGAAGCCATCCGGCAGCGGCTGCCGGACTGGCTGAAAGCAAGCTCGCCATGCTCAGACAGAGGTAAAGTCGCCTCTTACATTCCCGAACTGTCCAAAGCTCCACATGATGCCTTGGGCATTACCCTTCTAAGCGCTCAGGGAGAATCCGTCACAGCCGGGGACTGCGGGCTTCGTTTTACGATGCAAAGCATCTCCAAAGTATTCACGCTGATCCTGGCACTGATGGACAATGGAGAGGAAACCGTTTTTGGCAAGGTTGGCATGGAGCCGACCGGAGACAACTTCAATTCCATGTTGAAGCTGGAGCTGGTTCGGCCCGGCATTCCCTTCAATCCGATGATTAATGCAGGCGCGATTACCGTTTCTTCCTTGATTAACGGAAGCAGCCCGTACGAGAAGTCAAGTAGAATTCTTCAGTTTCTTAAAGAGCTATCCGGGAACGTCAACTTGGATTATGATATGGGCGTTTATCGCTCGGAATCGGATACCGGAAATTTAAATCGTTCCATAGCGTTCTTTTTGAAAGAAAACGGGGTTCTCAGCGGAGATGTTGAAGAGGTGTTGGAGGTATACTTCAGGCACTGCTCCATTGTTGTGGATTGTGCCGATTTAGCCCGGATGGGCTTGGTCCTGGCCTGCAGCGGTTTGGATCCGCTAACCGGCAAAACGCTCATTCCTCGCAGGTATGTTCAAATCGCCAAGACGTTCATGACGACATGCGGGATGTACAACGCGTCGGGCGAATTTGCCATTCAGGTAGGATTGCCGGCCAAAAGCGGCGTTTCAGGAGGTATCTTAACATTAGTACCGGGACGTTACGGCATCGGCGTGGTAGGCCCGGCACTGAATGATAAAGGGAACAGTTATGCCGGCGTGCATCTCCTGCAAACCTTGTCCCGGGAGATGGACTGGAGTATGTTCTAAGTAAAAATCCCCCTGAAGCAAGAGCATATGCTTAAGGGGGATTGATTCGCAGCCTTTTTCTCAAAAATAATAACGACAACATTCCTGCCATCTTCGTATGAATCCAACTGCTATTTTCTGAAAAATAATCTGCCGATCCGATCCGCGAACTCCTGCATGTTCACGCTGGATGGATCAAGACGGTAATATCCGTTCTTCACGGCTTCCAATACCCAGAGCGGCAGCTTCTTGCCCTCAAGCAGCGGATATACATTGTCGTAAGCCCACATGAGATGCTCCCATCGCTTGTCGTTGCCATCCTGAACATACTCGGATACATCGAGCACTTTCCCTCTGCCGTCCTGCAGCAGTACATTCTTCAAATGAATGTCCCGCGGGTTCAAGCCCTTGCTACGCACGAAGGAGCGTGCTGCTTCGACATCCTCTATGACCTGCCTAGGAACGGGCACACCATAGAGCAAGCAATCGTACAAGGTTAATCCGGATTCATGGCTGATCGCTACATACCGCTCGCCTGTCCCATAAAATACAGGAAAATAAGGACTGCCCATCAGCTCTTGATAGACCTTGATCTCCGCTTCCTTCTTGGGCAGCGCCTCCACAGCATACAATTTATAAGCATATGCCGGCATAGGTTCATAGACGAATACCGCAGCATCCGTGCCGATTCCGACACAGCGCAGGTCATCCGATTCGCCTTCAATCGTTACCGGGTCGTTGGTGCCATTCTTGATCACTTCCATGCAAGCCAGCGCGGATTCTGCCTGCTTCCATTGTTCGTTATTCATGGGCCACCTCATTTGGTGATTATGGACTTAAATCAGTATGATCGTACCATAATCGAGCCCTAAAAACATCTTTGCCGCCTTGCCGTACCATACGCACAAAAAATTACAAAAAAACCGCGAAAGCATTCGCGGTTTCTTGCTTGCTAACCTGAATATCGTTACTCAGGCTTCACGAAATATCCAATGCCAGCGGCATAATCCATCATCTTTTCAAAAAACGGCTTGTCCGGCACAGCGCATTTCACGCCCGTGTTACGGAGGAATTCCGAAGTTTGCGGACAAGTATACCGGTAAACGGAATTCTTCGCCCCGTCGCCTTCAAACTGTGCCATGGCCAGCTCCAGGCCTTCCTTGTTCTTCGGCTGCTGCGGATCCAATAACCATGCCTCGTATTCCTTCCAGTCCATCAAGGCAATGTCATATCCATAATCTTTAAAATGCTCCACCATATCCTCGTAAGGAATGGCAACCGGATTGCAGATATGGAATACTCGGCCGACGGTCTCTTGCTGAAGCAGCAGCGCAGTAATCGCTTCCCCCGCATAGTTAATCGGCGTAATATCCACTTGCCACTTCACGCTAGGCGCTTTCTTCAACAGCACCATCGCCTTCAGCATGCGATAAAACGCGTTGTTATCTATGTTCTTCTGAAATTTTCCGTTCTCGGAGTGACAGGACAAATTGCCGACCCGGTATACCGCTGCCGGAATGCCTCGTTCCTTACCGGCTTTGATGACCAGCTTCTCGGCTTCCAGCTTGCTGTTCGTATAGACATTCTCGATGGACGACTCCTCGTAGCCCGTTCCGGCAACGATCGCCTCCCATTGGCCGCCCAGCGCCAGGTCCTCCGGAATGCCAAGCGTAGATATAAAATGGAAGCGGGTATTAGGTTTCTTTTGGGCCAAAGCAAGTAGTCTGTCCGTGCTCTCAACATTAACTCGGGCAAAATAGTCGGCATCCCCGAAATGCTTCACCTCAGCTCCGCAATGAATGATGGAATCGATGCGCCCTTCAATCAGGGCCAGGTCTTCTGCCCCAAGCCCCAGAGACTCCTGCTCCAAGTCGCCCTGAATCGCGATCACCCGCTTGTCCATTCGAGACTTTATGTCTTCGCCAAAATATCCCGTCATGACCTGCTCCAGGCGAATATACGGCTCCATCAGCTTTGAAGGCCGAACCAGGCAATATACGGTTGCGGTGGATTGATACAGCAGTTCGTGCAGCAAATGAGATCCCAAATACCCCGTTGCGCCGGTTAGCAAAATATGCTGCTGGGTATACACTTGTTCCGAAGCATGATTGACAGGAAAAGAAATCGGATACTCCGCCAAATCCTGAATCGGGAGATCCCGTTCCTCCAATGGATCGACCAAGATATCCTGGCTGCCTAATTCCGCAACTCTCTCCGCTAGTTTCGCTATGGTTGGAAATACAAAGAAATCATTGATCTTCAACTGCGGATATCGAGGCTTAAGGAGGACCAGAATCTCCAGGATTTTCAGCGAATAGCCGCCGATATCGAAGAAATCGTCGTGGATGCCGATTTTGGTTTGTCCCAACGCTTTTTCCCAGGCTGCGGCGATATCCCGCTGGGTATCGTTAACCGGGGCTTCGTATGGGGAGTTATCCTCTTCCGCCTCCATCGACAGGTCGTATATAGCCAGCTTCTTGCGGTCTATTTTACCCGTCGGGGACAACGGCATTTCTTCCACGAAACCGATGTATTTAGGTACCATGTAACTCGGCACTTTCCGGCTTAAGAATTGTACCAATTCCTTGGCAGGGACGGCCTGTCCATCATGTGAAGTGTAAAATGCCGCCAGCATTTTGCTTCCGTCCTCATCCGTTCTCGGAATGACTGCGATATCCTTCACGCACTCATGCTTTGCCAGATTGTCCTCGATCTCCCCGATCTCAATCCGGAAGCCTCTGATTTTCACCTGTGAATCTTTTCTTCCCCGGTATTCCACCTGCCCGTTCGGCAGCAGCCGCACCAAGTCGCCCGAACGGTAGTACTGTTTGCCTGATTCGGGCGTTATCGGATCCGGAATGAAGGCTTCCTTGGTCTTCTCGGGCTGATTCAAATATCCCTTGGCTACGCCTACCGAGCAGATGAGCAATTCCCCCGTTACGCAAGTCGGACATAATTCATCATGTTCGTTTACGATATACAATTCATAGTTGGCAAAAGGCGTACCGATATACACGGTGGCCAGATCCTCCGAAATCGGATAATCCACGACATGCCCTGTTGCCACGACGGTCGTTTCGGTAGGGCCGTAAAGGTTCACGATTGGAATCGGAAGCTTCTTCCGGAACATGCGAACGGTTTCTCCCGCCAAAGCTTCCCCGCCGACCACGATCGTTTTGATGTTACGGTATTTGTGTGTGTCCTCCATCGGCAAATACGCTGCCAATTGATTGAAGAACACCGTAGGCAATATCGCGACGCGCGTTGCGTTGGTGTCTGCCACCGCTTCCGTAAAGGCATCTATGGAGAAGCGCTGCTCATCCGATAGGAGATGCAGACGCGAGCCGCAAGCCAGTGAGCCGAATATATCGTAAACGGAAGCATCAAAGCTGAATGTGGAATATTGAAGAATAATATCCCGTTCGCTCATCTGCAAATTCTCCCGATTGGCCAGTGCCAGATTCACGACGCCTTGATGGGCGATCAATGCGCCCTTCGGTTTGCCTGTAGAACCGGAAGTATAAATGATGTAGGCCAGATCATCGCCCGTCACGCCCACGCCGCAAGCTTCTGCCGGATAGGAATAGACATGGTCATCGAGACAGAAATATTCCGGTTTGGTTTGGACTTGGGCCAATAGTCCATTCAGTTTCGCCGTGAAATCCGGATGCGTCAGAATGATGTTTGATGCCGTATCCTCGATAATATAGGCATTTCGTTCATCCGGATGGGAAGGATCCAGCGGGATATAGGCTCCCCCGGCTTTGAGGACGCCGAGCATGCTGATAATCGTATCGAGGCTTCTCTTCATAAATATCGAGACGAACTGGCCTTTGCGCAGCCCCTTGGCTATGAGCATATGGGAAATTTGGTTCGACTGCCTGTCAAGCTGTTCGTACGTGATCTGCTCCTGGCCGGAAGATAATGCAATTCGCTTCGGATATTTCTCCACAACCGCAGCGAACATTGCCACGAGCGTCGGATCTTCCGGAAGCTCCATCTTCGTGTCGTTGAGGATTGCATAGGCATTCCGGTCCTCTTCCGTCAGCATAGGCAGACGGCTAACCGGCATCTCCTGATGTTCAAGAGCGGCTGCCGCAAGCAGCTCGAAATGCCTGCTGAATTTTTCAATCGTTTCTTCTTTGAACAATGGCTGGGCATAGGAAACATAAAGTGTCCATTGATCCCTTTCCTCCTCCTGAACCACCCAGTTCAGCCCGCTTACACCGTAGGCATAGCCGTTGCCGTTCCGGCCGTAAATCGTCCGCAGATGGAGCGGCTGACCGATAAAACCTTCGATGTCAGAAAGGGAAAGGATGCTTGCTTCAATCTGCTCCATCTTGGCCGAAATTTGCTCATACAAACGAGCAAATGAATCATTTTCGCTTATGCTCACTCTTAGCGGAAGCAAATTGCCCTTCTCATTGTTCACGCCGATCAGCAAATCCGAATCGTGCGTCATGCGGTACAGAAACACCGCATAGCTTGTCAGCATCCATGACTTGATGTTATACGCGTCGCGGAAACGCTGGATTTTACCGGTTTCGATACGAAGGGGAATCGCCATGCGGTCGAAATCTTGATGCTGAAGATGCGCTGGACCATCGGTGTACAGATAGAATCCCGGTAAAGGTAGCTGCAGTTCATTCAACCAATATTCTTTGCCTTGTTCGATCATCAACGTAGTATTCAAAGGTTTCAGCTCCATCTTTTTCTATGCTTTTTCTATTCCGGCGTCATTACACTCGCAGTCTGTTTACGAGAGCCTCCAGTTCGGCGGACACCTGATTGATCTGCTCGGCAGACTCGAAGATTTTGGCGAAGGAAGCCTGCTGCTCCTGGGCGCTGATACGGATCTCGCCCGACACGGTCGAGTTCTTCTCTGCGAGCTCAGCCAGTTGTTTAATCGCAGCGGTGATCTGTTCGGTCTCGGCCACCATCTGCTGGGTTGCTGCAGACACCTCTTGAATTTGGCTGGTTACCGTATCCGTGGCCACCAGCATGCCTTTGAACAGCTCGCCGGTTTCTTTGACAACTTCCATTCCCTTGGCGACGTTGTGTTCGCCTTCGCTGATGGCTTCTACCGCGGATGCCGTCTCCTCCTGGATGTAACGAACCAATTCAATGATTTGGTCTGCCGATTTTCTCGATTCCTCCGAGAGCTTCTTCACTTCGCTGGCAACGACGGCAAAACCTCGGCCCTCTTCGCCCGCTCTGGCCGCCTCGATTCCTGCATTGAGCGATAACAAATTCGTCTGAGAAGCGATCTCGGTAATAACCTGTACGATCTGTCCGATCTCATGGGAGCGGTTCTGCAGCTTTTCGATGATATGCACCGAATTTTTGACCGAATGATCAATCGAATTCATCTGCTCGATCACCTGTTCCACATTGTGGTTCCCTCGTTCCGACTGCGCCTTCATCTGGATGGATATTTCGGATAAATCCGATGTATTGCCGGCAATCGTCGATACGCCGGATGAGATCTCCTCAAGCGACACCACGCTTTCCGTAATGGAAGTGCTCTGGACAGCGACCCGATCGGACATTTCCTCCATGTTCTTGGTAATCGCCGAAGAATTGTTATTGTTGATTTCCACGGCCGAGAAGAGGAACTTGGACTGCTCAGCGGATTGCTCCGACACCGATTTGATCGTGGTAACAAGCTCATTGATATGATTCACCGTCGTATTGAACTTGGCATTGACCTGCCCGAGTTCATCGTCGCCTGCTTTTAACTGAACCGTGAAATCGCCTTTGCTCAGCTTGTCCAGCGCTCCCATTAAAGCCTGAATCGGGGCGAATGTGCGTCTAATCGTGAAGTACTGCAGGGCCAATACGATCAGCAGGGTGATCAACAGCGCAAAAAGCGTGTTGGTGAGCAGTTCCTGCTTCCCGGAGGCGATCAAGCTGGCATCCACGTCGATGCCCATGTAAGCGAAAATTTCTCCGTTCGAATTCTGGAAGGGATGCAGCACGGTGATCCACGTCCCGTAATTGTCTGTATACGCTTTGGTATAAACGATTTTTTTCGTTTTCATCATTTCACGGACCGCGTCGGCATGAATTTTCGGCTGTTCATATAGGTCGCCCAGATTTAAATTCTCTTCGGCAAACATGTCGAGCACCGCCGTAGGCATAGCGATAATCGAGGTCTTGTTGCCGTCCTCCAGCTCAGGTCCAAAAATATATCCTTGCGCGATGTTAGGATACGTAACGGACAGCTCATCAAACGTGCCGGTTAGTTTCTTCTGTATGTCCGAATTCCGGTCGGTGGAACCTTTAACCGCTTCAGCATCTTGAACGGATACGGACTTGACCAAAGTATCCATGATTTTCCCCGAATCGGATTGCAGCTGCTTGGTCAGCACGTTGTCCTGGATATAAAAGCTTGCACCAATGACGATGGCGCCCGTGATCATGATGTAGAGACTTGTCCATATCATGTTTCTTGTAACAATGCTAAGATTTTTGAAACGCATACCTTTAGAGAACGTTTTTGTCTTACTCACTCGGTGTCTCTCCTTTGATAACTCATATGTATTTTCATATATAACAGGGATCCCTTTTAACTCACTTTTCGCATCACCTACTTTCCTGGATACAATGAAAATTTCAGGAATTTTTTCGTTAATACATGACCGTTTTCAAAATTATTCAGATGTAAAGAAGCGCATTTCTTCCTCCGTTATGATTCTGGTAAAGGGGTGTTTCTCGAAAACGTCTTGTTATGCGAAACAGGGGAACAACGATGCATTTGCTCTACATGGTTCCATAAACCTCACATCTTTTGCACTATTAATAGATCGGCTATTCCATGTCGATTTTTAATACTTTAGTAACATTCGAGTGCAAATAAGTCCCGGTTTCCGACAATTATTCGAACTTTCATCCGTAGGGATTGCGTGAAGCAGCATCACAAAACAAACGCAAAAAGGCGAAATTCCGGTAAGTCAGAAGACTTTGGAATATCGCCTAATGCATTCATTGCATGAAAAAGAGGCCTAGTTAACGAAATTCATGATTTGATTTAATTTTCGCTCTAACTCCCCGAACTGTACGAATCGATCTTCCCTCACAAGCTCTTTGCCCTCTACGAATAGGAGGAGCGCTGGTGCGGTGAATATCAAAAATCTCGAAGCGATTTCCCCTACCGCTTCGGCCTGGATACGGCCCAACGAGATACGCGGGAACTGTGTTAACAGTTGTCTAAGTTTGGGTAATATCGCATGGCATACGCTGCAATCTTCCCGGGATACATATACAAAACTGAAGGTGTGATCTTCAATAAATCGTTCGATCGCCTCGATGGATGTCAGTTCTTCCAGATCTTTCATGATGAACACCTTGCTTTCCGTCGACATGCAGGCTGTTGTTCAGTCCAGAACGGCTGTGATGTGCTCCGTTGTTACCGCCCAATGGGAAGCCGTCCAGTACTTCGCTTGGTCCTTGACGTAGATGATTTGCGGCGATTCATGCTTCACGTTCAAATCCTCGGCGATTTTATTGGAAACCGGACGGGATTCGATGACTTTGACCAAGGTGTAATCCACATCGCCGTTTGGCGTCTTTTTCAAATAAGATTCAAACTCAGCCAAAGCGTTGGCGCTAACCGGGCATGTCGTGCTGTGCTTCAAAATGACTTGACCGCGTTCGGAGGATTTTTTCAGAATGTGGTCCCATTCTTCCAGTGTCGTGATTTCATTCCATAACATATGATTCTCTCCCCTTAGATGTGATATATCGCATTGCATTCATTATACAACCAATAGCTATTATACACATAGATTCCGCTATTTTTCATATGAAGGTTCAATTGAGCCTGAGTCTATGCTGGTATTACTCCTCATCCGACACCCGAACCGTGTTCCGACCGGAGCGTTTGGCTTCGTATAGCGCGCGATCCGCCTGCTTCAATACCTTCTTTAATTCAGTATCCCACCAAGCTTCTTCTGCTTCCGCATCGACTGTGCCGTTATGGGAGCTTGTCTTTACCGCGGCAACGCCGAAGCTGGCTGTAATCATCAGCGGTCCTTGCGGCGTAGTCATCGGCTGCGTTAGCAGCTTGGCACGGATCCGCTCCGCAGCGGCAGTTGCCTCCGATGTCGAGAGACCGGGCATGGCAACGGCAAACTCTTCGCCGCCATAACGGGCGAACAGGTCCTCAGCCCGCAGAGTCTTCCGCGTTAATTCGACGATGTGCTGCAGGGCTTGGTCGCCAATATCGTGGCCGTAAACATCGTTGATTCGTTTGAAATGGTCGATATCGAACAGCAGGAAAACGAGCGGCTCACGATTCCGAACCGCCTGATTCAGAAGGGCGTAACTGAGTTTCATAAAGTGCGAGCGGTTATAGATTCGGGTCAAACCATCGTAGTAGGCCATCTGTCGCAGCTCCTCCTGAAGACGCGCCTTATCGGTCACGTCGATCAGGACGATTAATCGTCCGGCCTCTCGTCCTCTCTGGTTGCGAACGGTAGAAGACCTGATCTGATAATGAAGCGAATGGTTACCTAATTGCCAGCGAATCTCTTCAATGTCCGCTTCCCCCGTATCCGGACCTTCCCGTTCCACCATACCGAAAATGGGCTCTGCGGTGTGAAGCTGCCACATCTCATGTAACGGTTCTCCAATGGCCGAAGGGCTCAGCTCCGGCATCATGGCTGCCGCAGCCGGATTGAAGTCAACCAAACGGTTGTCCAGATCCAATACGAGGACGCCCTCCCGCATGCTCGTAAAGAGATTGTCCCTTGCAATCGGCGCAACATGAAACAAACCCTTGGATGTCAGCGCCCAGAGATAAAGGGCCGAGGTCAACGTCATGATGACGGGGATCGGGTCCATTCCATCGGGCGTGAGTCCGCCAAGATAGAGAAAATCGCTGATAAGGGGCAGGACAAGACCCATCAGCATCGTGCCCAGCTGAAAGCGGTAGGATGGCATCTTGCGCCAGCTTCGAAGCAGCAGTACGACCCCGCCTATCAAGCAGGCGAAAGTGTAGGCGCCTTGAATGATATACCAGGGTCCGGCCACGATATCCACCTTCAAAGCGGAAACGTCCGGCCGTAATAGGATATCCCGATAATATAGATGATGTCGTTCGTTGGTCATAACAAGCAGCAGGGTTACGACCGGTATGATAAACATTGAAATCAGCAGGCCGGGTCTCAAATATCGTTCCATGCCCAAATAAGTCAGAATGATCAATAAATTAAGGGGCGGTAAGAACGGCATCCCTAGATATTCAAACTTGATCCAGAACTGAATCTCTTGAAGCGAACGGCTGGACAATTCGAGTGCAGCACCGAATGTATAAATCGCGGCCAGCATGCTGAAGATGAAGAAGGTTTTTACCGTTGCAAGCCTAGAGCGTCCTGTCAGCACGTAAAGACCCATGATAATGTTCAATACACCTGCCGTGACGATCAGCGTAATAACAGCGGAGTAAGGTGTTCCCATTATGTAAGCTCCAAATCTGCGTGTGGTGAATCGGCCATGATCACCGATCGAATCTTATTCCGATCGTACCACAGTACACCTATCGGAACAATGTTCCATCTGTTGGTAGCTTGATACCTACTGTTGCAAACGATGCGCTCTCGTGAAAGGTACCGCTGACTTCGGTCCTCTTGCCCGATGCTCCTCCATGCGGGTGAATAGCAAAAAGGAACCGCAGGTTCGCGGTTCCTTTTTGCTATTTTGATTTTCGGGCTTTCACGATCAAGAAATGAGGATTCGTCATTAATCGATCATACCATTTTGCCATCCAGGCCTCCGCCTCAGGCTTGTCTTTATGCTCTAAGCTCGGCTGCGGCTCGACCATCTCTTCGATGCTGAAACAGGAGGAGGTCACGTTGATGATTTCTTGCATCGGTCTTCTGTAGAAAGCGACCTCGACGGGACCGGACTCCGGTTTGTTCCAAATCTCCGTCAGCAACGCTCGCGCAAAGTAGTCTTGCCGGTCAAAATGCTTAAAATCCATAAAGGGATGATGCACGGAGAAAATCAAGCGGCCTCCGGGTTTCAGCACCCGCTGAAATTCGCGAAAGGTTGGCAGCCACTGCTCAATGTAATGAAGCGTCAATGAACTTACGATGTAATCGAAAGCTTCATCTGCAAATGGCAGGGTCTCGGTCAGATCGCATGCAGCGATGGTCGCTTCACTGCCCACTCGCCTTTTGCAGGCTTCAATCATCGACGGACTCAGATCGATCGCCGTCACCCTAGCCCCCCGTTGAATCAACTGCTCCGTATACCACCCGGCGGCACATCCGGCATCCAATACGGACATCCGCTCCATGTTCTTCGGCAGCATCCGGAGCATGGCCGGCCTCTCGTAAAAGGCATTGTGCCCGCTCTGCGAATCCACATGCCGTTCGTAGTCTCCAGCCAGCTTGTCGTATGCCTTCAAAACCTTCTCCTTCATGGCTTCATAACCTCCATATGTACCTGCTGAATTCCTACCCATTGCTGCGCCTTATAATCGCACTAACTCGTTTGATTACGATCAGCTTGAGTACAGGGAACAATACGTGCGCTCGAAATTCTTGGCCAGCAGATCTTCTTTTCGAATGAAAAATTGCAGTTCTCCCGCATCCCACCAGCAAAAACCGACATCGTCGTCCGAATCGACAGCCAGCAGCAGCACCGTATCCTGAATTTCCTGCTGCGCGCGTTCCGCGCTGCCGCCGCAATGCTTGGTGATCTGCTGCATGGCTGCATCCATAGAGTAATTGTACTCTGAACCGGTTAAGAGCATTAATGCAGCCTCAAACTCACAATCGCCGTGCTGGGTCGAAGGATAGCCAAAGATGGTCCCGAGGTCGCCGGAATTTAGACCCGTCAATTGAAAGCACAGCTCCTCGTATGATTCATAATCATGCTCCTCATCCTCGATAACCTCATCATCCACATAAGCATAATTAGGAGGCTCAAGCGTGGCTCGGGCCTCCACACGGTAGCCGGTGAACACCTCATCTAACGCGGTTTCCTCGGGAGCGCGTCGTCGAACCGCTCCCGAACTCTGACCCTCGGGAAGATAGAGCACTCGGTGCTCAATGTTATAGGCGGGTTCATCCACGCCAACGAAGAAATACAGCATTCCGCTTGTCGGCAGCGAGCTAGTGGCGTCCTGAGCTGCCACATCCTTCAACTGGAGCTGTGCCAGAAACGTCATTGGTAGTCCCTCCGAATTGAGGGGCCACTCCACCGCTTCGGGAAGATCCGGGTCACCGCCAAAGCGCGAGTTGTTTGACTCGGCATAGTCCTCCAGCTTCTTTTTGGATAATCGTACGCCTTGCCGCGTATGCTCGATTAAATACTCTGCGGCATGTTCGAATTGATGCTCCTTGATGATATTCTGCATTTTGCTCAAATTTTGTTCGGTTAGCTTCATCGTCCGGTTCCTCATCTTTTCATGAATTTTATTCTGCCTTGATTACAAAATTGCCCTAGTCTGAAGTCACCTGCTATTCTTCCTTAAAGAGATCTTGAATGATCGACTTATCATAGCCATTGGTGATCCTGTAGGTCCAGGAATATTTCTTATGTATGCCTCTATTCGGAGAAATCCGGACGATATCCGGTTCCGTATAATGTATTTGAAAGGGCTTGTATTCGACATTAATCCAGATCCAGTAATCCGTCCCTCTTGGGTATTGCTCGATCCTTTGTAACTTCGCATCGGAGAAGCTATTCATGATCCGTTCAATGGTCGCCGGATCGGTAATTTTTAGTCGCTCCGCATCGTAAGAACTGTCCCTTTTCTCAATGACTATCTGATCTATCTTCTGTGTGTCATGGATCTGATCGCCCATCAACTCCTTGTAGGTCGTTCTGGATTGAACTAATGAAAAGACCGCTCCCGACAATATGATCAACGCCACGATTGCAAAAAAAATCCGCCATGACCTGTCACTCATCGCGATACCGCCTTGATTTCCTTTAGGTTACGGGCGATCTTACTCACTTTTATCATATCCCCCTTCACTAATGAACGTTAATCGTACGGCGCTCTCATAATATAAACCCCATCGGCCAAGGTTTAGTTGCCGGATAATTTAACATCTTTTGGTTTGATCTGTCAATCCTCTCTTCGAAAGTACGCCAAATCTCTAAATGGACATGAATGTCCTCTTGGAATCCATGAAAAAAGCGGCAGACCGAACGCCTAGCCGTTCAATCTGTCGCCTCATGAAAAATCGCTTCGGGTGGTCGAAGAACCCTCAGCCCTTTACTTGAACTCGATTATAAATGGCTGTTGATCCGTGGGTTCGATCGCAACCGGTCCCTTCTCTTTGGAATAATTTTTGCGGCCGTTCACGAGCAGCCGGCGATGGTGCGGACTCCAATACATCTTAGAAGGTATGACCCCATGATAGATGGGCTCTGCGCTCAGTACATTCTTCCCTTGAAGCTTACCTGCATAAATCGTATCCTCCCCGTTCTGGGAATAGGCGACATATTTGCGATCCTGCGAGAACTCGAAGCTATCCACCTTCTCCAGCAGAATGGACAGCTCGTGATTTCTGCGGTCATATACGTACAAGGTTCCCTCCGTTCCTAAAAACACGAATTGGTCGTCGTTCAACCATGCGGCTTGGTCTGCCCCGATTTCATGCTCATACTGAACATCAATCGTATTGCCGTTGACGGCTCCCATAGCAATTCGACGACCGTGACCGTATTCATCCAGAACGATGAGCGCCATCTTCCCGTCATCCGAGACAATCACTTTCAAGGGAAGGGCTTCCGTTTCAAGACCCTTCAACCGATGAACACGTGCCGATTCCGATTCCGTATCATAAATCCCGATACTGGACTGCCTTTTGTTTGATTCCATCACCATATAGCTTACGAACCGGCTGTTGCCGGACCAAGCCGGCTCCTCAAACCATAGCTCCTGATTGGCTTCCGTCGTAGCTTCGAGGCTTTCCACCTCCCCGCCCGGATATGCTGTCAATTGCAGAAAAACGCCCTCATCCGTTTTGGCAATTCCTGAAACATATTTTCCATTGGGGGATAATTGATACGAGAACTTATTCATTTCAATCTCCAACAAATGGTCGGCTCGCTCGTACGGGGGGGAAAAACGCTGCAAGCTCAATTTCGCCGCATTTACTGCTTCGGTTTCATAAAAAAGACCGACCACCGACTCGGATGATGACCAGCCGAGCAATTCCCCTTGTTCCTTGGATTCTGGCATTCGATAAATCGTCTTCACTTGGAATGGCCGGCTTCCCTCAACCACGGCTTGATCCGTTTCCGTGCCGGGGATGATGACGGTCTCTGATTGCAGTCCGCTTGCACAGCCTGTCAGTATAATCAAGGCAATAGCAATGCATAAAACAAGCTCTTTATAACGATATCTCATTGGACAGCCCCCGCCTTTACATAAGGAATTTCAACGTAGACGACAGTATGAAAATTCTCGCTGATGATACGGATGATTCCGCCGTGATCATCGACGATGGATTTAACGATACTGAGGCCCAGACCCACACTGCCCTCTTCCTTCTGCTTCTGGCTCACCGAGTAGAACGGCTGAAAGACGTTTGCAAGCTCGTCCGCCGGTATGGGCTCTCCGGGATTATCGAAGGTATAACGAACGCTTCCGTCCGAACGCTCAGCCTTGACGGTTATTTCCGATTGGGCAGCACTATATTTGATGGCATTATCCAGAAGATTGATAAAGAGCTGGCGCAGCCGGTCTGGCTGGCCAAGCACGAAGGACCCTTCCTCTGCCTCGCAAACGATGCTCTTTTTATAGCGCTTGGCCCGGAACGACATGGAGTCAACTACATCGCGCAAAATTTTACCCGAATCCACAAGCTCTACATCCTCTTCTCCAGGGTTGTGCTGGGATACTTCCAGCAGCCTTAGCACCATGCCATGCAGACGTCGGCTTTCTTCAACGATGTGATTCATGCCCTTATCGAAGAACTCCCGATCGTCATCCCCTTTCTCCCGAATGATCTCGGCATAACCCAGAATGGAGGTGAGCGGCGTTTTGAGTTCATGGGTCACATTGTCAAAAAAACGTTTCTCTTGCGCATTAAGCTCCTTCAAGCGATCCCGATCACGCTCAATCGTGGATATCTGGCTACCGATCCGGTCGATCATGTCATTGAAATTCAGAGCCAGTTCGCCGATTTCATCTCTTCGCCGAAACCGGATTCGAACATCCAGGTTCCCGTTCTTTACTTCAGTGGAAGCGCGGGTAAGCTTCACTAACGGTATGGTAATATTCCTGGACAGCAGGTACGAGAACAGGAACGCTGCTCCGAATATGGCCAGCGCAATGTAAAATATAATGTCCATGATCCGGCCGCTTTGTTCGTAGAGCAGGGTAAAATCCTTGGTAAATCTCAATATGCCGACCTTGACTCCGTCGATGATAACCGGATATGAATAGAGAACGGTTCCGCTGTTTCGGCCATAGGTGATGGTATAGGCCGTCTTTCCCTCGATCGCTTGGCGAAGATCCGCATCCGAGGGTCCCGAGAATCGTCTCTCGTCCGATGAGAACAGCAACTTGCCGTCGACGGTGTACGCACTGACATGGCTGGAGGTAGCATGCTTCAAATCATTCACCATTTCCTCGGCCATCTGCCCGAAATATAGCTTATTGTTCGTAAAATGATTGATAAGGAAAGCTTGCCTTACATATACATTGCTGTTGTTTTTAAGTCCGACCAGATCGGAAGTTACGATCTTCTGATTGCTTGTCCGAATGATCTCCTTGACGGTTTGATTAAGTACGAGGAACGACAGACTGAAGATCACAAAAAAACCAACAATAAACTTGGCTCTGATGGTCCGGATCATCTCTTATTCCGCCTGCTTCTCGAACTTATACCCGATGCCGAATACGGTTGTGATCAGATCGCCGGCATCCAATTTTTTGCGGAGCCTCTGAATATGCGTATCCACCGTCCGCGTATCCCCCATGAAATCATAACCCCAGACTAAATCCAGCAGTTCCGAGCGGGTATAAATCTTCCCCCGGTGACCGTACATGGTCATGAGCAGGTCGAATTCCTTCGGCGTAAGATCGACCGTGCTTCCGTCTTTCCTGACCAGTCGCTCTTCCGTTACGATCTCGATGCCCTTAAAGCGGATCACGGCTTCCGGCGCCCCTTCCCTATCCCCCTGGTTCGCCTGATCCAGCCGCCGGAGGATCGTGCGAATTCGGGCGACCACCTCCCTCAGATCGAAGGGCTTCGTAATATAGTCATCGGCACCAAATTCAAGACCGAGCACTTTATCCGTAATGTCGGATTTTGCCGTAATCATGAATATGGGGATGTTGTAGTCCGTTGTTACTTTTTTGCATATATCGAGCCCGCTTTGGTCGGGCAGCATCCAATCCAGAAGCAGCAGATCGGGACGAAAAGCCGCAAGCTCCCTAAAGCCTGCGGCAGCGCTGGACGCGGTACGGGTTTCAAAACCCTCCATCGCGAGGCCATAAGCCAGCAGATCGGCGATCGGCTCCTCATCTTCGATAATGAGAATTTTTGTTTTTATCATGAAGTCTCCATTCTTTCCATTGACCTGGTTTAATGAATCGATTTTAGCATATACGGGCTGCTTATGATAAATCCATCTATAGTAACAAGTTCATTCAGGCTGAGATTCAGGCAAATGCAGCAGATCTGGTACGGTGACGAATGAATAGCCTTGGTCTTTCAAATCCGGTATGAACAACTCCAGGGCTTCAAGCGTGTTGGCAAGTTGATTCTTCCCGTTTGCGGTGTGCTGAAGAATGATGCCTCCGGGCTTCAACTGCGTGTCGATGATCCTCATGATCTCCTGTGCGGACACCCCTGACCAATCCATCGTATCCACGGACCAGTTCACGATCGCTAATTCCATATTCTGTATAGCCTTCTCCTTGTCCGCATCCAAAGCGCCGTAAGGAGGCCTGAACAAGGATGGCCGATAACCGATAATATGGTTCAGTTCTTCCTGCGTATCCGTTATCTGCTTCGTCGCTTCCTCCATCGTTAACTCCTTGAAGTTGGGATGCGACCAGGAATGGTTTCCTATCGCGTGCCCCTCCTCTGCAATTCGCCGCACGGTCTCGTGATGTCTCTCCGCCCGGTCTCCTAATATGAAAAAGGTAGCTTTAATATGATGCTCCTTTAGAATATCAAGGATTTGGGGCGTAACAACGGCATCCGGGCCATCATCGAACGTGAGGGCGACCTGTTTTCCGTCTTTTACCGATCCGTTAAAGTGCACCTTCTTCTCCATGGATGGGTTCCCGGTCCCGTTTAAAGTGGGCCCGGGCGGTTTATCTAAATCCCCCTTTGCTTGCAGCTCATACGAAAGTCGTTCCGAGCCCGTAAAGTAGTCTTTGAGCCCTTCCACGATGGCTTGTGCCGCAAGCTCTTGTCCTTCATCGCTCAGCAGCAAACGTTCATCCTCGGCATTGGTCAGATACCCCGCTTCGATCAGCACGGCTGGCATCGTCGGTGTAGACAGCACTTTTAGCTGCTCTTCCTTTACACCGCGATCACGAAGGCCAATCGCCTTCACTACATGCTCCTGCAGGGTTTGGGCCAAAGGAATGCTGTCCTCATGCCGGTATAAGGTTTCGGTCCCCGACGTCATGTGGTCCGTATACGTGTTGCCATGGATGGAGATCATGGCGTCCGCATTCCAATCATTCGCGATCGCTGCCCGTTCTTCCAGCTCAATGAAACGGTCATCCGTGCGCGTCAAGAGAGGCTCAAACATAGGATCCTCCTCAAGGAGGGCTGCAATCCGTCCGGCAAGGGACAGGTTGAACGCCTTCTCATAAGCGCCGCTGACGCCAGTAGCTCCGGGATCTTTGCCTCCATGGCCCGGGTCGATGACGATCCGAAATGTCCCTTGATGATTGGGCATGGCAGGAAGTGTTTGGTAGGGCTCTGTACGTTTGGCGGATGATGCCGGTACCATTTCCACCGTGGATGCACCTGTGTTGACTACCAATCTGAATCCGACAATAAACATGATGGCAATGAGCAGAACATAGAATAGGATGGGGAATTTTTTGCGTTTCTTGTGATCAATCATGGCTCCTCCTTCTGGGTGATCGTGCTAGATACGATTCCATAAGAAGAATATAAAGGCCGGATGTGACAACGATTTTGCCAAGATGTCAACAACTTGTGTCCGAAACAAAACTGTGAAAACTATTTTCATAGGTTTGGAGCTGATACATCCTACAGCACAAAAAAAAGCCGCACAAGGTGCGGCTTTCCCGAAATTCATATCTTAATTATATCCATTAAGCCAGTGCGACCAGTAATCACCCGAAACGTCCAACGTGTTATCGACCTCAATCGAACCGCCGAAGGTTTGAATCTGCGGCTGCTACACGTTCAGCGAGTAGGACGAACGGGCGATCTCCGTGGCTTGAACCATGTTACGAAGGGAGGCAACCGTTTCTTCCTTGCCGCGCGTCTTGAGGCCGCAGTCCGGATTGATCCAGAACAGCTTCGGATCCAATACGCGCAGTGCCCGTTCGATCATGCCGGTCATCTCTTCCACGCGAGGCACCCGCGGACTGTGGATATCGTATACCCCGAGCCCAATCCCCAGTTTATACGTATTCACCTCGAAACTATGGATCAGCTCGCCATGGCTGCGCGAGGTTTCGATCGAGATGACGTCGGCATCCATCGCCTCGATCGAATCGATCATGTCATGGAACTCGCAATAACACATATGCGTGTGAATTTGCGTGGTCGGCTGCACCGTGCAGGTCGTCATGCGGAAGGCTTTTACAGCCCATGCGAGATACTCGGCTTGATCTTCTTCCTTCAGCGGCAGCCCTTCGCGGACTGCGGGTTCGTCAACCTGAATCATCCCGATGCCGGCCTGCTCGAGCGCCTCGACTTCCTGTCTGAGGGCATAAGCCAATTGGTACGCAATCTGTTCCCTTGAGATGTCCTCGCGTACGAACGACCAGTTCATGATCGTGATCGGCCCGGTCAGCATTCCTTTCACGGGACGGCTCGTCTTCGACTGCGCATATTTCGTTTCTTCTACCGTCATCGGCTGCTCGAATGCCACGTCGCCGAAAATAACAGGAGGCTTCACGCAGCGGGAGCCGTAGGACTGCACCCATCCAAACTGGGTGAAGGCAAATCCTCCAAGCTTCTCTCCGAAAAACTCCACCATATCCGTTCTTTCAAACTCGCCGTGCACAAGCACATCCAGACCGATCTCTTCCTGAAGCTTGATCCAAATATCGATCTGCTCGTGAATGAATTGCTCGTACTGCTCGTTATTCCAGTCCCCCTTGCGCCACGCCTGGCGAGCCTTGCGCACCTCGGCTGACTGCGGGAAGCTGCCGATGGTCGTCGTCGGGAATATAGGCAGCTTCCACTTGTTCTGTTGGGCGACATGACGCTCCTCGAATGGAAGACTGCGAGCCGGATTCTGAGCGCTAACCTCGGCTACAGCTCGCTGAACATCGAGCCGATTACGCTCTTCCGACTGCTTAAGCGCCTGAAGCGCAAGGTCGTTATGTTCCAGTTCATTCGCGATCCGGGCAGCTCCCGTGGAGATGGCTTTCGTCAGCAGATCCAATTCAATCAGCTTCTCGTCTGCAAAAGCGAGAGCGTCCTTTAGTTCAGGCTGCAATTTCGTTTCCTTGCTTACCGTCACCGGTACATGAAGCAAGCTGCACGAAGACTGCACGATCAAGCGCTCGGCGGCCACATATTTCGTCAGCTCCTCCAATTGCGACAGCTTCTCGCGAAGCGAGGCCTTCCAGATTCCGCGTCCGTCAATGATCCCCGCACCCAAAACTTTGTTCGCCGGAAATCCGGATTGTTGGATGGCTTGCAGATTGCCTTTGTATCCGTGCACCAGGTCAAGGCCGATGCCGCTAACCGGCAGCTGGATGATGTCCTGGTAGTTTTCCACCGATTCGAAGTAGGTTTGCAGCATGATGTTTAGGCCGGGTGCCGAAGCCGCAAACGTTTCATAGATGGTGTTTAATCGCTCCAGATCGGCTTCGCTTAATTTCGTAACCAGGATCGGCTCGTCGATCTGTACCCATTGAACGCCTTCGTGTGCGAGCTCCCGAAGGATCTGAACGTACAGAGGCAGCAATTTATCAAGCCAGGCATCCGTTTCCGAGGCTTGGTAGCCTTTGGACAATTTCAAGAAGGTGAGCGGACCGACAATGACCGGCTTGCCTTCAATGCCGAGCTTCTCTTTGGCCTCCCGATAGGCTGCAAGCGGCCTATTCTCGGTAAGAACCGGAACAGCTCCGTCCAATTCCGGCACGATGTAGTGATAATTGGTGTTAAACCACTTGGTCATTTCACTTGCTGTAGCATCCTTCGTGCCGCGTGCAATCCCATAATATACAGACAATGGAACAATGCCGCCCTCATATGGGAACCGCTTGGGTACGATGCCGAACATGGTGGCCGTGTCCAGGATATGATCGTAATAACTAAAATCATTGACGGCGATCAGATCAATTCCGCTCTCTTGCTGCTTGCGCAAATGATTCAACCGAATCTCCTGCAGCTGCTTGTGAAATTCCGATTCTTCGAGCTTGCCCGCCCAGAACGCTTCTAAAGCTTTCTTCCATTCCCGATCAGCGCCTATACGCGGATATCCCAGTACACTGCTTTTTGCCATCTATGTAACACTCCTATACAAATTGTTACAAGAAAGATATCACGTATTGCCCGATATAGTGTAACTCAAATAAGCTATATCTAGTTATAGCCTGCGGCTATAGCGAGAGAGCTGAGATGATGAATGAAGACTCTCCTTCCTTCTTGCCGATCATGCCTTGTCATATGAATGATCTGAAAAGAACCAACACAAAAAACCGCGTTATTACGCGGTTTCTCATCACGGTCTTCCATGCGATTCTATTATTTGAAATAAGATGACTGTGATGTCTATGCCGAATCTCGGATCCAAGCATCCAGCAAACGAAACGTTTCCTTCGCCGAATCGATGATTTCATCGGAATCCTTCAAGCCGCTCGACAGCAGCGCTTCCCGGAATTCGGTCCATCTTGGCTTGGTCTCTTGACCGTATGCGTGGAAATAGCGAATGCCCGACTCTGGACTCACGGGCAAGAACTTCATCAGTTGTTTCGTGATGATTTGGCCACCGAGCGTGGACCCCTCCATCACATAGAGATACCCCCATATTTGCGCAGGCGTGCCCAGCTCGGGCAGCCGGCTGCACAGCGGAAGCTGATTTATTTCATCCCGAGTCATATCCAGATGCATCAAATCTTCTTCCAAATGTTTCGACTTCATCCGAATCGACATATCCAATCCCATATCGTTCACGGCATCCTCTGCCATAAACTTCGTTTCGGCCGGTTTAATGAATCCGTAAAACTTCGCTAAATACGATCGATATTGATCAATCGTCAGGGTCTGGTCGAATGCAGCTTTCGCGTATGGATTCTGTTCGATTTGTTCATGCTGCGCTGCCGTCTCTTCTCTTAACCGTTCTAAAATCCGTGTGCTCAATGGATAACCCCCTATCATGTTTGGAGCTGTGTTGCTGGATCAAAGCACATCTTCAGCAAACCTTATACCGAGGTGTCTGACGGTCGATGAACCCTGCGATAAATATATCATAACGAGATTCATATGAATACATAGCAGGCTCCTCGGTTTCGGAAGCCGGGAACGAAAAAACGAGAGGCGATCATTATAGGTTGTCTATGCTGTTCAGCACCAAAATCAGTCCCGCAATGCACAAAACCCACGAAATCACCGATCCGGAGTTCTGGGCGATTTTCAGCCGCAGCTTCTCTAGCGGACGCTGCATCATGCGGCCAAATGCAAGGTGTGCACCGAGCAATAGGAGCGGAGGAAGCACCATGATCACATTATACGCAGCCAGGAGGGGTACCCATTGAACCGGCGTTAGTTGGGCCGATGTCATGAGACCGATCGCCGCAAAATAGGGCAGTGCCGTTGCCACCTCCAGCAGGGACGTGGTGAAGCCCAGCCCGATCATCGCCCCGAGGCTTTTGGAGCTTGGACGCCGCGGTTCCGTCGTCCTTTTCGTTGGGACAAAAAAACTGGCTGCAAACAAAACGCCGCCGGTAACAGCCATAACCCAGCTTACCGTTCGATTCTGAAAGATGCCTGTTACGCTCTGAAGAACAGCATCCAAACCGAGCATCAGTGCGGCACCAACCAGGAAATAAAAGCCTGCCACCGTAAACAAATAGACCCATAATCGGGTGATCAACCGATCTCGCTCCGTCAACAGCAAATAGACCGTTACGCCGAGCGTGGCAGGGCTCAAGGTATCCAAGAGCGACAACGCACCTACGGAGAGCAGCAGTTCCGTTGTCATGATGTCTCCCCCTCTTCGTCTAGTGTTTCTTCCAGTCCTGCAGCATAGATGTTAAATGCCAGCTCCATAAACTGAAGAAGCTCTTCCTCAATGGGATACAAGCCCATCTGCTCGGACTGCGCAGGAGATTTGCGGATCTCCCACAATTTATCCACGAAGGGGTCTTCGCCTTCAAAATGCTCCCGGCGTTTTTCGTCCATGCGTCTGATGATCCTCTGTACTTCAGGAGAACCGGGTCCGTTCCCCATGCGCTTTTTAAGCTGTCCCAGCAGAGCGATCCATTCAAGCGAATCCGGATCTGTGCTGTTCATATTCGGGAGAAGGTCCAGCAGCTCTTCTTCGCGCCTCTCAAACATTTGTTGTCGGAACGCATGCTTTAATGAGGGGTCTCTTCCTGAGAGATGGATCAGCTTCTGAATCACATCCCAGCTTGTATCCCCTTCCACGGCGATGCTATGCAGGACGGCGCGGAGCGCGGATTCCATTTGGTTCAGCTTGTTTTGTTCATTCTTCACGAAGTCCAACTGATTCATCAAACTGAATGACCAGTTCCATTCCGGGTTCGAAATCATATCCGAAATTTCCTGCAATCTGAAGCCCAGCTTTTTCAGAAACTGAATTTGCTGCAGCTTCTTTAGCTCCTCCTCGCTGTATATCCGGTGTTTACCCGGAGTCTTGGCTGCCGGAATCAGCAGGCCGATCTGATCATAATAGCGTAGCGTTCTTACCGTAATGCCCGTCTGTTTGGACAATTCTTGAATGGGAATCGATTTCATCACCTGCTTTCTTGAGTTCTCCGGTAACTCCACTATACAAGATGACGCAACGTCACTTTCAAGTCATTTTCAAAAAAAATCAAGTCCATGCAGATAAAAAACAAAAAAAGCCCCGGCTTTCGGGCTTTTTCCATACCATGCTGGTTTCATTTCAAGCTGAGGATTTTCGTTCGCGTTATCCCGATCAGATAGAGGACGATGGGAATCACGATCAAGTGGAGGAGCGCATAGCTTGACCATACGTTCTGAATGATATCGGCGACATAAACGGTGTTGATGTATGTATTCCAGGCCACGATGACAAACAGCACGGACAACGGATAGATTAACGAATTCTGGTCCTTCAGACCGAACACGGTTTTCATGCCTTGAAGAATCGAAAGATACAGGAGAGAAATCTTGATAAAAAAAGTCAGGATCCACAGCGTAATCAATATGCCTTCGACACGTTGAAAGAAGTTTCCTAAATTAATCGTCTTCGCAAGAGCATATGCCGGAAACGTGCTGTTCTCCGTCTGTTCAATCCCCAAAATTAGCACGCTGAGCAGGACGGTAATGCTAAGGACGAGCCCGCCTGAAGCGGCTCCCCGCATCAATGCCCTCTCCCCTTCCTTCTCTCCTTTGACCAAGGGCAGGAATACCATTAACACAATCAGCTCCTGGAACATGGAAGAATGGAAACCGGCCTTAGCCACGGGCATCCAGCCTTCCTCCAGCATCGGCTTGATATGGTTCCAATCGATCTGGGGCATAAGCGAGAGGACAAGAACCATAAACAGAAATACGATCCACGGAAACATCAATTCACCGACGCGGGCCAACAGAATGATGCCCATTCTGGCGCACATGACGGCCGCTATTAAGAACAAGATTTGAATGGCCTCGATCGGGGTCTCCGGCATCATTTCACTGCTCAGAAAAAAGCCCAGGTTGCCAAGCAAAGTACCTGTAAGAATCAAAAAATAAAACAAATAGATCAGCGAGAAGAGTTTGCCCAGCAGCTTTCCCAGCACCTTTTCGTGGATCTCGAAGATCGATTGGCCGGGATAGAGACGCGCAATGGCTATATACAGCACGACCATGAGGAGGTTAATGAGCAAACTGAAGAGAGAGGCCATCCACGCATCTTCCCGGGCGGTATGCGCTAATCCGGAAGGCGTAACCAGGATCGAGGTACCGATGGTCAAACCGAATGCCAGTATATAAAATTGCCGCGGTGCGATATCCTTGTATTTGATCACGTATTACCAAACCCTTCCTCATTATGAGATCAATCCGCTCAGGGGCTGCACCAAGGCGCCGATCCAGTCCAGCGGCCTTAAATAAGGCACCTCCATCATATCTCCGATCAAAGCCAGCAAGGTTACTCCCCATACCGCATAGAATACGATGATGTCCCGGATGGAGCGCAGCTTCAGAAGATGACGGGTTTCCGTAACGAAGACGACGGCTAGAAAGAATATGAATAACCAATGCCAATTCACGGCTCATCCACCTTTTGGTTTAAGGGTTGTATGATGGATCCGACCCGGCGGATCGCTACATCGGTGTCCACCCGGATACTCATCGTTTTAAAGCTTTCGCCCCAATGATCCCGGTATTTTTTCCAAACGTCCGGATATTTTCGGTGCAGAACCTCGCCGAATCCAAAAACGTCGGCTCCATAACGCTGCTGGACCAGCCCGATGTGCTTCCGAATATTAGCATTATATTTATCCTCGATGTCCTTCTCCAATTCGTCGATGACGGCAGGTTGACTGATATCAATCGCGCATTGAACGGCATTCACGTCGGCCTCGATCTCCAATTCGGCGGAAAAAGCGGGGGTTCCATCCGCATTGAGCTTAACGTCCAGCGTTGTGTCCGCCCGGTTCACGGCGAATCCGACAATACCATCGTCCGGACATGCAATGAATCCCGTCGTGGTGTCGACTCTATTCAGGACATAATTGACGGCCTTGCTGGGAGGTTCCCCCAGCCATCCGACCAACCGGTCCCCCTTGAACACGCTGAGCCCCGTGTGCTGAAGAAGCGTGGAAGGATTGATTTGCTTCACGTTCTCCATGGACTGGCCTTCAGCTAAACTGCCGCTTAATTGGACTCCGGATAATACCGGGTCTGACCCGCTGCGCTTTAGCTCCGTCACGAACTGCTGCAAAGTGACTTTCCCCGTCGCCGCCCATTTTTTTTCCGAGATCAGAATGGAGGAATAGAGCGAATTCGCCGGAACATATTCGAATGGCGTAACGACCTCCAGAATCTCCGCAGCTTTTCCATTCTTGGCGACGAGCATAAAGAAGTCCGTTCGAAGCTGATGATTCCGGGAGATATAATCGAGGACATCGCTGACCCCTGACCTGGCCAGATCTTCACCGAATACCAACACGCGAACGTGGGACAGATACGGCATCCGGGGGGCCATGCTCAACATGCGCTGCAGGGCGTCGGGTATGGTTTTGCCGACGGACTTATAGGTTACGGCCGGAAGACTGCCCATCGATCCGCCTTTTTTGGAGCCGGCCTCGGCGGAGTTAAGCACCTGAGCAGAAATGGCATACCCATTCTCATGGGTGTCGATGCCAAGCGCCATGACGACGGCCAGCTCATTCAGTTCTTTTCTGCTCCAGCATCCAGGGGTGAAGGTCAAGCATAATATGAGCAGGACTGAAAGTATTTTTCTTTCCAACACGATAACCAGTCCCCTCTGTATGAAATAGAGACTTCGAAAGCAAGTCCTCGTTATTTGACGGCTTATGTCTTGGATTTGGTCAAGTATTTTTTCATGCTGTGGCGGGACAATCGCAACAAGGCATCCTTCTGGCTCCGCCATCTTATGGGGGCGAATGAGGTCATATACGGAACCCCCATGGACTGGAGGCTGCATAGGTGGAGGCCGATGATGATCATGCCGATGATCATCCCGTACAATCCGAATGACGCAGCGATTCCCATGAGCCCGAATCGCAAGATCCGAACCGAGATTCCGATATTGAAAGCCGGCAGGGCAAAATTCGCAATCGCCGTCATGGACACAACGATCACCATCGCGGCCGATACGAGACCCGCTTCCACGGCGGCTTGCCCGATGACCAGCGTACCAACGATGGAGACGGATTGGCCGATCGATTTAGGCAGCCGAATGCCCGCCTCGCGCAGAATCTCGAACGTAATCTCCATGATCAGCGCTTCGATGAATGCAGGGAAGGGAACCCCTTCCCGCTGTCCGATTAAGCTGGTCAACAGGTTGGTCGGCAGCATTTCCTGGTGGAACGTGGTAATCGCAATATACAGGGAAGGAGTAAGGAGAGCTATTCCGAAGCATAAGTATCGAAGCAGTCGAACCAAGCTGGCAAAATCCCACCGCTGGTAATAATCCTCGCTCGATTGAAACAGCTGGACGAACAGGGCGGGAACCACCAGAACAAAGGGCGTTCCTTCTAAGAAAATAGCAATGCGCCCTTCCAAAATGGCAGACGCAATGACGTCGGGCCGTTCTGAATTATATACCGTAGGAAAAGGGCTGTAGCGATGATCCTGAATCATCTCCTCGATATAATTGCTCTCCAGGACGCTGTCCAGCTTGATTCCATCCAGTCTTCTGCGCAGCTCGTTCAGTACATCGACATCGCATAATCCTTCCATGTACATCACGGCCAGCTGCGTATTTGTGTGCTCGCCCACCGTTCTCTCTTCCAAGCGCAGTTTAGGGCTTTGAATTCTCCGTCGGACCAAAGCCGTATTCTCTCGAAGCGACTCGGTAAAGCCTTCCCTCGGACCTCTTACCACGGATTGCGAGCTGGCTTCCTCCACTCCACGCTGTTTCAGCGTTTCCGTTCCCACATACAGGGAGGTGGCGGTTCCATCCATGAAAATGATCGTATTGCCGGAGAGCAATTTCTTTTCAACCTCTTGAAAGGTCCGGGCTTCTCCTACTTTTCCCATCGTGATCGTCAGTTCCTGCAGCATTTTCATGCGTTCTTCCGGACGCTGGTCGGGGAGATTCATGAACAGCGGCATATCGGCATGAATCGCTTCGATTAGATATCGGGGATCTCCCATCCCCTCAATATAGACCATGACCGAGGGTATGGCGCCTAGTTGAAGCTCGCGGTAAATAATGTCTCCGCTTTGTCCGAAGCGGTTCTTCATATCGTCAATAAATAGCGTCAGGGATGCCGGCAAATTTTCTTGCGGGGCTTCGCCCGGCGTTAAATTCTTCATCATCATGGAAACGACTCCTCGTGCCTACACGGCCAGCTTTCCCTACAAGGAATTCAAGTTACCTTCAGTTATCTTTTCCTCTACTGTTCCCGGAGTTGGATATATTATGCTTTTTAAGCATTTTGACATAAACGAGGTATACATTTCTGACATTGGCCTCCTCTTCCAGGGCACATCTAACAAAAAAGCGCGGCCAGAGATTCTCTCTGGCCGCGCTTTTTTAACACGATGAACTGAAAATTATCCTGTCGCTGTGAGCTACTTGTCTTCTCCGTCCTGAACGAAATTAAGCACAGCTTCGTCCACTGCCGCGGTCTGTCCAAGGTCCGGTTGATCTGACAGTTCTGCTTCGCAGCATTCGGGACTGCCGTGCAGTTCAAAAAGAACCAGCTCGTTTTCCCCTTTGCGCAGTAAAGGTCCGGGAATATATAGTGCCTTCTGCGGTCCCGCCTTCCAGTACCTGCCGAGATTAAAGCCATTGATCCAGGCGACGCCCTTCGTCCAGCCATCAAAGCGAAGAAACGTATCTGCGATCTCCTCCACCTCGAAGCATCCACGGTAAAACCCTGGCAGACCCGCGTCGCCCCACTCCGGCATGGACGGTTCTTCTTGCCGCGCCTGCCCTTCCTGCGTAACCGGCGTATACGAGAGCGATGACAGTTTCTCCGGCTCGAGCGGCAGGGTCCGGATCGTCCAGTCGTACAAGAACTGGTTATCGATTCTCACGCCTTCCGTGATTCCCTTGGGATCGCGAATCAGGGGCCCATAATTGATCCGGCCCATATTCTCGACGAGAATATCCAGCCTCGCTCCGTCTGCGGGTACGGTAATATCCAGCGGCCTTGAATTCCAGCGTTCGACGACCCCAAGCGGACGACCGTCCAGGAATACCTGGGCGCGATCACGAACCTCCTGAATATGCAGCTGCTGTCCGTGCCGCGGTCCCTGGATAAATGTGCTGTACATGATAAAACCATAGGACTGTCCGCATTTTTCCATCGGCTGAATGCATACGCTTTTTATCGGCTCTGATAAATGCTGGAGATTGGATTCCGTAAACAGCCCGGCCGTTTCAGACAGCGCAACCTTACCGTAGGCTGCTTTTGGAACGGGCTCGGGGAAGGCACAACCCGGCGCAAACCCATGCTTGCTGAGCACCCTCCGGACCGCCTCGTATTTCTCCGTTTTATCCCCCCATTCCGTCAAAGGGGCATCATAATCGTAGCTTGTCGTCGTAGGCTCATAGGCCTGGATGTGATTCGCTCCACTGTAAAAGCCGAAATTGGTTCCCCCGTGGAACATGTACATATTCATCGAGGAGCCCTTCTCCAGCATTTCATCCAGGACGCCGGCGACATCCGCGGCATCCCGCACGTGATGGTCCTCCATCCAGTGATCAAACCAGCCGTTCCAAAACTCCATCACCATCAGCGGCTCTTCCGTACGATATTCCCGGTATTTGCGGAAGGATTCTTCAACCCGGGAACCAAAATTCACAGTTGCGTGCACATCGCTAAGCGTCCCGCCGAGCAGCATTTCGTCGGTTGGCCCGTCGGAAGTAAAGAGAAGCACGTCGACGCCGCGCCGCACCAGTCCTTCGCGCAAATACTCCAGATAAGCGTGATCGTTGCCGTAACTGCCGTATTCATTTTCAACCTGAACAGCCAGAATCGGCCCCCCGTGCGTGGATAGCAGCGGAACCAATTGGGGGATCAACACATCGTAATAATGATCCACCTTGCTCAAATAGAGCGGGTCGCTGCAGCGAAGCCGTATTTCTCCATAACCAAGCAGCCAGCCCGGCAACCCACCAAATTCCCATTCCGCACAGATGAAAGGGCTGGGTCTGACGATGACGTGCAGGCCCAGTTTCCCGGCCAATTCGATAAACGATGCGACGTCCGCCATACCGCTAAAGTTATATTCCCCCTCCCGGGGTTCGTGCACATTCCATGCGATATAAGTTTCAACGGTATTAAAGCCGCAGGCCTTTAATTTTAATAGCCTGTTCTCCCAATATTCAGGGACGACACGAAAATAGTGAATCGCTCCCGATATGATCCGGTACGGCTGTCCGTCCAACAAGTATTGTCCGTTCTCCCATGTCAGCATTCCCATTCAGCTTTCCTCCACCTCATGTAAAAATCCAAGGCTTATTGCCCGCAATAATAAACCGCGATGTTTTTGATTCTCGGGCTTGCCGCCGATTTCTGTACCCGTAAACGCACCTTCAAGGCAGATACCGGAGCGAAGGCATCGATTTTCTTGTGTCCGATCGCGCTGCCGCGTGTAAGCTCAAGCCACTCTCCATCGATGAAGGCCTCCAGCACATATTGGCTTACCCGTTCCCCGTAAGCAATGTCCTCCATAACAACGACATGATCGATCACGCATGCGCTAGGAAGAGACAATTCAACGACCTCGCCCGATCCCGAGCTTTCAGCCAGGGCATGACCAAACCGACGCTCAATCTCACTGCCAAATGCCTGAAGCCGTTTTACATCGGCTTCCGGAAACAGCCCTCTATGGTCCGGAGCGACATTGAGCAGCAGGGTTGCCCCATGTCCAACCGATCGATAGTAGATATCCATTAACTGTTCCACGGACAACAGCAAGTGTTCTTCGTCCGGATGCCAGAACCAGCGGTCTTTTCGAATCGGAACATCGCATTCCGCGGGCACCCAGCCCGGCGTCTCGGGCAGCCATTTCAACGATTCCTCACTGAACATGCTGCCCCGCGATGAATCGGCCGTGTTCCAGCAAGGATACGGCGCCACCCCATCCTCATTGCCGACCCAACGAATCGTAGGAGCCCCCATGTTAAAGACCATGGCACGGGGCTGATATCGTTTGACCAGTTCCATGATTCGAGGCCAGTCATATTCGCGGCCTTCCGACCCCGCGCCGTCAAACCAAATTTCCACTAACGGGCCATAGCCTGATAACAATTCTTCCAATTGTCTGCAGTAAAAGTCATCATACTGTTGCGGGTCGCCATAACTCGGCTCGTGCCTGTCCCAAGGGGATACATAAATACCGAAGCCGATGCCCTCTTCCCGGCATGCATCCGCGCATTCTTTAACGACATCGCCCCGACCTTCCCTCCACGGACTCGAGGCTACGGAGTAGTCCGTCGTCGCTGTCGGCCACAGGCAAAAGCCGTCATGGTGCTTGGCCGTCAATATGAAATAACGGAATCCGGCTTCCTTCGCGGATCGGACCCACTGTTTGGCATCCAGTCGGTCCGGATTAAACAAAGACGGAGCATCCTTGCCTTCCCCCCATTCCTGGTTGCAGAACGTATTGATACCGAAATGACAGAACATCCCGAGCTCCAGGTCCTGCCAGGCTAGCTGCTCCAGCGAAGGAACAACAAGCTGGTCCTTAAGCTTTCTTGAAATGGACATAACTTCCCCTCCAACTCTCACCAGTCGTAAAAAAAGGGCTTGGGGGAAGCCCGTTAAATGGCCCCCCGAAACCCGTTTCCTACCAGGATTCTCATACCTCGTGCATTGCCCCGTTACTTGACAACGCCTTTTTCGTTAATGATTTTGGTGGCTTCATCGACC
Organism: Priestia sp. BR_2; assembly: GCF_041954005.1. Classification (NCBI taxonomy): domain Bacteria; kingdom Bacillati; phylum Bacillota; class Bacilli; order Caryophanales; family Bacillaceae; genus Priestia; species Priestia sp. BR_2. The sequence continues at coordinate 197,116 of NZ_JAVFHM010000227.1, forward strand.
ATCCATTGTTGAACCTCATCAATCGGCTCGTTGCTGAGCATGAATTTCGCAAAGCCGTCATTAATGATCTTGGTCAATTCCGAAGTATCCGTCATCATGACTTTGGCTGCATCCAGATACTGGATTTCATCGCTAAACAGCGTATATTTCAACGACTCCATATCGTACTTATCCTCTTTACCGGCAACCAGCTTTGTCAACAATTCTTCGTTATTCGCTTTCTTGTAGCCAGAGAACTCGAGTCTGCTGTCCGAATCGGCTGTTGTCATGAATCTCATAAGCTTGAAGGATGCTTCCTTGTTGGTGGAATTGGCACCCAGCGCCAGCATATTGCCGCTGGTGAAGTATTTTCCTTCATACTCTTTAGGTTCCGATCCCGCAGGAGGCACAGGTACAGGAGCGAAAGCTGTTTTGAAATCATGCGGATATTGCTCGGTATTGCCCGGATCCGCTACCGTAAAGTTACCTGTAAGAATCATAGCAGCTTCTTCATTGAAAAATTCAGTACGGTAGTTCAGCTTCGCGGCAAGCACGTCACTGTAAGGTTTGGCCGACTTATCCGTCTCCTCCATATCTTTGCGGAGCTGGAAGAAGTATTTGTAGGTCGGATCTGCCAGAATGGTCGTTCCGTCCTCATATACGAACGGATCCTTCATCATGGTTTGCGCCGGAGCGTTCATATAAAGCTCCCATGTATGGAAGTAAGAACCGTAACGCTTGTCAACGCCTTCGCCCTTGGTCAGCTTTTTGGAATAGTCGCGGTAATCATCCCACGTCCAGCCGAATTTCGGAACCTCAAGTCCCGCTTCATCCAGGGCATCCTTGTTGAGCATCACATAGTTCGTGCTCTTGGTGTACTGCATGCCATAATACTTGTCCTCTAGCTTGGCATTGACAAAGTATTCGTCTTCCGGAACGAGACTTTCCTGCTCATAGAACTCGTTCAGGGGAGCAAGGGCTCCACGTGAGGCCCGTTCGAGAACTCCGCCCAAGCTTGGGAACTGAATAACATCGATCGCTTCACCGGATGAGATCAGGAAATCCAATTTTTTCAACATTTCCACGGAATCGCCGGGAACCAGAACCACATGCTCGACCTTGATATTCGGATTCTGATCCATAAATTCCTGGAGCATGGCGTCCGTACCCGCCTGTTGAGCTTCGTTATCCCAGTTGTAATACTTGACGGTAACCTGCTTGTCCGTCTGACCGCTTCCACCGTTCCCCCCGGCACTCGTTTCCGACCCGGATTTCCCGCAGCCGCTTAATACCAGGGTGCTCGCCAGGATCGTGCTAAGAATGACGGATAATCTGTGTTTGCTTTTTTTCTTCATCTTACTTCCCCCTGCACAGATAAATTAGTTGTGGTGCTGTTTTCATGTTCATTATAGGCACCAGCATGGCCGATCAAGTGCACAATTTTGAGGTTCTAGGATTACATTTTTGACTTTCCGAACTTCTGAATTTTGACTTTAGACTTCTTATCAACCTTTGACCCCGCCCAAAGCAATGCCGTTTATAACCTGCTTTTGCAATGCGATGAACACAATGACCAGCGGAATGATTGCCGAGACTGACGCCATCATCATAATGGCATAGTTGTTGGTGTAGTCATCACGGAACAGCGTCATCCCCAGCGGAATCGTGTATAAGTCCTTGTCCAGCAAGAAGATGAGCGGATTCTGGTAATCGTTCCAGGTCCATATGAATTTAATAATCGCCACCGTAGCCAGCACAGGCTTGCACAGCGGAACCATAATGGAAGCAAATGTCCGCAGATGACCCGCTCCGTCAATTCTCGCCGCTTCCAAGTATTCATCGCTGATCCCGTTCATAAATTGACGCAGCAGGAACGTAAAGTAAATCGAGAACATGCTCATGAAGATGATGGCCTCATGCGTATTGTAGAGTCCAAACCAGCGAATGAGCAGAAACCGCGGAATGAGCGTCGCCTGATCCGGAATGATCATGAACGAGAGCAAGGCCATAAAAACAAGATTCCGTCCCTTGAATCGTATCTTCGTTAGCGCATAACCTGCCATGGATGAGATAATCAGGGTGATTAGGGTCGTAATAATCGCTATTTTAAAAGAATTGAAATAGAAATCATAGAAGGGAACTCTTCCCATCCAGACCATCTTGAAATTGTACGCCAGATTCACCTTTTCCGGTATCCATTGAATCGGGAATCGCATAACATCCTTCTCATATTTAAAAGCCGCGGAAATCATCCAGATGAGCGGAACGAGAAACACAATGGACAATGCCCCCATGATAAAGGTGACTACCACTTTGGACGCGTTTTTTCGAAGCAGCTGCATGTACATTCCTCTCCCTCCTTATTCTTCATTTCTCATTTTCCAGGTGAGCGCGGTAATCAGGCCGATAATCGCGAACAGCAGCCAGGAAATGGCCGAAGCGTATCCCATATTGTAATATTGAAAGCCTTCCTCATAGATGCGGAATACAAGCACGGTAGAAGAATTGTTCGGGCCGCCTTCCGTTAAAAAGGCGATGATGTCAAACACTTTAAACGAGCCGATCAACATCGTAATTAACAGGAAGAAGGTTGTCGGACGGAGCATCGGCACCGTAATCGCAAAAAACTTTTTAATTGCACCGGCACCGTCAATATCCGCCGCTTCATAAATTTCATTCGAAATGTTCGTAAGCCCGGCCATATAGATAATGATCGTGTAGCCCAAGCCCGCCCAGGAACTGATAATCGAAATCGCCAAGAGCGACGTTTTCGGATCGACCAGCCATTTCGGCGGATTGCTGATCCCGAGATCCATCAGAAACTGGTTGATAGGACCCAGCGATGGGTGGAATAATGCGCTCCATACCGCAGCAACTGCGATAATCGAAGAGATATAAGGAATGAAAAACGCGACTTTAAAGTAACTCTTGAAGAACACGCTGTTATGAATCAAAACCGAAAGCACAAGAGCGATGGCAATCGGGATCGGCACCGTAAGAACCATATAGATCAAATTGTTTTTTATCGCTTGAATAATGGTCGGATCATGGAACATCTTGATGTAGTTATCAAATCCGGTAAACTCGATCCCCTGGACGCCCGACAGCATATCCCAATCGGATAAACTCAAATACAAAGAAAATCCAAGAGCAAACACGTTTAGTAGCAGCATCCCGACGATTTCCGGGGCCAGAAACAGCCACCCGATCAAAGCCTCTTTCCGCTTGGGAGTCCAAAACTTCCGCCGGCTCTTCGGCACTGGTTGTTGTACAGCCTCCATGCAGCATCACCTCGACAATTAGTAAGTTGTCATTATAGTAATACATCCGCCATCGTCAAGAAGGAGGGATTATGACCAGCCATGTGCAAGATTTTGACCTAAAAAATCCCCACAAAGTGGAGCCTATGCTTCGATGCTTATTCCAAATACTTTGTAGGGACCCCAGTACAGAAAGCCCCACAAAGTGGAGACTATGATTCATTGCGTATTCCAAGTACTTTACGAGAACCTCAAAACAACATGCCCCACAAAATGGAGCCAATGCTTAGTTGCGTAGTCAATAGAACTGGCAATTAAAAACCTCTGACGCACTAGACAAAATGGAATGTTGAGATA